>NZ_CAUWGY010000080.1:0-11260 GCF_963558415.1 uncultured Ruthenibacterium sp.
AGTGCAACGGTACTGTGTGGGCACGTGTTGGGAGCACTGGCGGAAAACAGGTTGCACAGAGTGCTGTTTTTGTCTACGGGTGCGTTGATGAGCCAGACGACTTTTCTACAGGGAGAAAGCATTCCGGGCATTGCGCATTTGCTGGAATTGAGCAGCGAACAGGAGGCAGGAAGATGAATTTTGTGTGGGCCTTTGTGATTGGCGGGCTGATTTGCGTAGTGGGCCAGCTTTTAATGGATTATACAGGTATGACACCAGCGCGCATTTTGGTTACCTATGTAGTGGCGGGCGTAGTGTTGTCGGCTCTTGGCTGGTACGATCCCCTGGCGGACTTTGCGGGAGCAGGCGCTACGGTACCTTTGCTTGGATTCGGCCATCTACTGGCCCAGGGCGTTATTGACGCGGTGGAAGAACAAGGACTTTTGGGGGCACTGACCGGCGGATTTACCGCGGCGGCTGGCGGGGTGACCGCCTCTTTGACCGTTGGTTTTCTTGCCAGCCTCGTCGCCAAAAGTCGTGATCAGAACTAATCAAAAAAGAAAAGCCGCCGCCCAAAAGGGCAGCGGCTTATCAAGTTCAATCATTTTGCAGCTCTGTTCGCAGCTTTGGCAAGGCGGGCAACTTTGCGGGAAGCGGTGTTCTTATGAAGAACGCCTTTCGCAGCGGCCTTGTCGATTGCGACGACAGCGGCTTTCACCTTTTCGTCTTTATCAGCAGCGCCGGCGGAAATGGCGGCGTCTGCCTTCTTGACGACTGTTTTCAGGTTGGACTTGATGGCCTTGTTGTGCAGAGCCTCTTTCTTAGCTTGCACCACGCGGTCTTTCTGAGATTTAATATTAGGCATCGTACCACCTCCTTAGTACCCATAACAGTGCACTTTATGATACCACTTTTTGCGCGTAAGCGCAAGTGTTTTTTGAAAAAAACTTTTGGAAAGAACGCCCTTTTGTGGGACGTCGGAAAGGAAGGAAGCATCATGGCCATGTATACGGATATCGCTGCGGAGATTTATCCGCCAGGAAAAGGAACTGTGCCCAACGGAGTGAAAATCTACACTGCCAGTGCGGCGGGAATTGGATTGACAAGAGTGGATGTAGAGCGCTCGGGCCTGCGCCGGCCACAAGGGCGCTATATCACTCTGGACATGCCTCAATTTGCTGCCATCGATGATAAGAACGAAGCTTATGTGTGGGCCATTGCCAGTCAGTTGCGCACATTGCTGCCCAAGGAGGGACTGGTCCTGGTGGCAGGAGTGGGAAATCCCGGTGTCACGGCGGACGCCCTGGGGCCTGCTACCGCCGCAAAAGTATTTGTGACCCGGCATATCTGCGAGGCAGCCCAACTGCCGCCAGGCACCCGATTGCGTCCTGTGGCGGCCTTTGCACCGGGTGTAGAGGGCACCACCGGCATGGCCACTGCTGAGCTTTTGCAAAGTATGGTTCAACAGATGAAGCCCGCGGCCGTGCTGTGCGTCGACAGTTTGTGCACTTCCGACGCCCGACGTCTGGGATGTAGCGTGCAGCTTTCCACCGCTGGGCTAGTGCCCCAAAATGCTACGCCGCTCACCCAGCAAACACTGGGAGTTCCGGTCATTGCGGTGGGCGTGCCCACAGTTATGGAAGCCGACAGCCTGCAAACCGGTGGAAGGCCTATGGTCATGACCCCCAAAGACATCGACGCCATTATTCGGCACGGTGCATCACTTTTATCGCTGTCCATCAACAAAGCGCTTCAACCGGCGTTCAGCGTAGGCGAGTTGACCTTTCTCACGTCTTGATTTGCAATATTCGAAAAAACGAGGGAGTTTCCCTCGTTTTTTGTTTGTGAGAGCCATACATATTGGCAGAAGAGGAAAAAGAAGAAAAGCTTTTTAGAAATTTTGACAAAAATGGAAGAATTTTTTCGTCAATTAGCATGGTTTGTCAATTGCAATTTTTGATTTAATCATTAAAATAGTAATATAGTATATATAAAATGGTGTTTTTATAGCTTTAACAGAAAAGGATACAGAATGAAAATAGGTCTTGACATTGGTTCCACCACAATTAAATGCGTGGTATTGGATGAAAACGACAACTTGATTTACAAAGCCTATGAACGGCATTATTCTCACATTGTGGAGAAAGCCGCTGAGGTTTTGGCGCGTTTGGACAAGGAAATTTGCAAGGGTGAAAGTGCTCTTTTGTCCATCTCCGGATCTGCGGGAATGGGTCTGGCCACTGCCTGTGACGTTCCCTTTGTGCAGGAAGTATTCGCGACTCGTGTGGCGACCAAACGTTATGCGCCGGATGCGGATGTGGTCATTGAACTGGGTGGAGAGGATGCAAAGATTCTCTTTTTGACCCACGGCACAGAAGTGCGCATGAACGGAAGTTGTGCTGGCGGTACAGGTGCATTTATCGATCAGATGGCTACTTTGCTGAAAATGACTCCGGATGAGATGAACGATGCTGCGCAACATGCGGAAAAGACCTATACCATTGCCAGCCGTTGCGGCGTATTTGCAAAGAGTGATATTCAGCCGTTGCTTAATCAGGGCGCCAAAACCGGTGATGTAGCTGCCAGCATTTTTTACGCAGTAGTCAACCAGACCATTGCGGGACTGGCGCAGGGCCGTGTCATTGAAGGAAATGTATTGTATCTGGGCGGCCCGTTGACTTTTTTGCCTCAGCTTAAAAAGAGTTTTGATAAGGTTTTGAAATTGACGGGTACTTGCCCGGAAAACAGCCTTTATTATGTGGCTTTGGGTGCGGCTTTGTATTCGGACAAGGCTTTGAATTTGACCCAGGTAGCAAACCGATTGGAAAAATACAGTGCCACGGCCAGCTATGCCTTTGATCCACCTTTGTTTGCCAGCAAGGAGGAGTACGAGGCCTTTCGGGCGCGTCATGCAAAAGCCAGTGTGCCCCGCAAACCTTTTACCGGCGACGTGGGCAAAGTGTACATCGGCATCGACGCTGGTTCCACGACTGTAAAGGCGGCGGTCATCGATGAGCAGGAGAATCTCTTGTTCACCAGCTATCAACCGAATAGCGGCAATCCAATCCCCATCATTCGCCAGTTGTTGTTGGAGATTTATCATGCACATCCGAACCTTGAAGTAGGCAGCGTTACGGCCACAGGTTACGGTGAGGACATTGTAAAGAGCGCGTTTGGCGCAGATTACGGTGTAGTGGAAACGGTGGCTCACTTCACCGCTGCCAAGCATTTTATGCCGGATGTGGATTTTGTAATTGACATCGGCGGACAGGATATGAAGTGCTTCAAAATAGAGAATGGCGCAATTTCGAACATTTTCTTAAACGAGGCTTGTTCTTCCGGTTGCGGCAGCTTTTTGCAAACCTTTGCGCAGGCATTGGGGTACGATGTTCCCGAGTTCGCAAAGCTCGCTTTGTTTGCAGATCGCCCTGTGGACTTGGGAAGCCGCTGCACAGTGTTTATGAATTCCAGCGTCAAGCAGGCACAGAAGGATGGCGCATCCATTGAAAACATCTCTGCGGGACTTGCAATCAGCGTAGTGAAAAACGCTTTGTATAAAGTCATTCGTGCCTCTGGCCCGGAAGAACTGGGAAAGAAAATTGTAGTTCAAGGCGGCACTTTCTACAACGAGGCTGTGCTGCGCGCCTTTGAGCAGGAGATGAAAGTAGAAGTCATTCGGCCGGATATCGCGGGATTGATGGGTGCTTTCGGTGCTGCTTTGTATGGCAAGGCGAAGGGACGTAAGCACTCTACGCTGTTGAGCCAAACCGAACTGGAAAACTTTACGCAGGAAGTGCGCAACGTTGCTTGCGGTTTGTGCGGCAACAATTGTCAGTTGACAGTAAACCTGTTCCCTGGCGGTAAGAAATACATCAGCGGAAACCGGTGTGATCGGCCGGTGACGCATCGCGGAGCGGAGAATCCGCTAAACTTATACGAGTACAAACTGCACCTTTTGGAGAGTTATAAGCCGGAGCCCGGCCCTAGAGGAACCATCGGCTTGCCGCTGGCGTTGAATATGTACGAGCTTTTGCCCTTCTGGCATACATTTTTTACAAAGCTTGGATTCTCGGTGGTCAACAGCGGCGTGTCCAGCCGAAAAATGTATCTGGAAGGCCAGAGCACGATTCCTTCTGATACCGTATGTTACCCGGCAAAATTGGTACATGGTCACATCCATCGGCTCAGTAAAATGGCGGTGAATGCGATTTTCTATCCGTGCATGACCTACAACGTAGACGAAGGTTTGGGCGACAACTGTTACAATTGTCCGGTGGTCGCTTATTATCCCGAAGTCATCGCAGCAAACTGCCATGAAATTCGAGAGATGCGCTTTTTGTACGATTATGTGGACATTCATCGTCGAAAGGATTTTGTGAAAAAAATCGGGGCCATTCTTTCCAAGACATGGCCGGACATCACCCGCCCGGAGGTGTATGCAGCGGCTCAGGCCGCCTACACAGAATATGAGTCTCACATGGCTCAGGTCCGCACAAAGGCGGTCGAGATCATTGCAAAGGCCCGCAGCGAAAATCGACAAATCATTGTATTGGCGGGTCGTCCTTACCATGTGGATCCGGAGATCAATCACGGAATTGATAAGTTGATTTGCAGCCATGATGCGGCGGTCATCACCGAAGACAGCATTTCCCATTTGGTGGAAAAGTTCCCCACTAGCATTTTGAATCAATGGACCTATCATTCCCGTCTGTACGCGGCAGCAAAGTATATTGCGGACCAGCCGGATATGAATTTGGTGCAATTGGTCAGTTTTGGATGCGGTGTGGATGCCATTACTACGGATGAGACCCGCGAAATTTTACAAGGAGAAGGAAAGCTGTACACACAGATCAAAATCGATGAAATCGCCAATTTGGGTGCGGTGAATATCCGTTTGAGAAGTCTGTTCGCGGCGCTGGAGCAGTGAGCTTTGCGCCCTGCCATATTGCCCGAAGGAGGGGCAGAGCATGGAATATCAGTATCCCCGGTTTACGCCGGAAATGAAACGTACGCACACAATTTTGATGCCCAACATGGCACCCATTCATTTTCAAATGATTGTAGAGGCCATGCGAGATGAGGGATACAAGGTAGAGCTGCTGGACAACAGCGGTCACGACGTGGCGCAGGAAGGCCTTAAATACGTACATAACGATACTTGTTACCCGGCGCTTTTGGTCATCGGCCAGTTCATCAACGCGCTGAAAAGCGGAAAGTACGATTTGGACCATACGGCTTTGATCATTACTCAAACCGGCGGTGGTTGCCGCGCTTCCAACTACATTCATTTGTTGCGTAAGGCGCTTGTAAAAGCAGGATTCCCACAGGTGCCTGTGGCCAGCCTGAACTTCTCGGGACTGGAAAAAGACAGCGGATTCAAATTAACGCTTCCGCTGGTTCGCAAGGTATTGGCGGCGGTGTTCTATGGCGACGAACTGATGAGTTTGGCAAACCAGACCCGACCCTACGAGAACAAACCCGGCAGTGCGGATGCGCTGGTTCAAAGCTGGGTGCGGGAGATCGCGGCTCAGTTTGACCAAAAGCGGGGCGTGACGTTGTCGGATATGACGGCGAATTTTAACGCCATCGCCCGAGATTTTTCTCAAATCGATGTGACCTACAGCCCAAAAGTCAAAGTGGGTGTCGTGGGTGAGATCTATGTAAAATATTCGCCTCTCGGCAATAACCATTTGGAAGAGTTTCTCCACAGCGAAGATTGCGAAGTCAATTTGCCGGGGCTGATGGGGTTTGTGCAGTACTGCATCGCCAACACATCCATCACCATCCGCCTGTATGGCGGCAGCCGGATCGTGGCTCTGGGGGCGGATGCGCTGATGAAGTGGCTGACTCGGCGCGAGCAGCGTATGATCGATGCCATTGCCCGCTATCCGCAGTTCCATGCACCTACGCTGTTTGAACATACCATGCAGCTTGCCAAAGGCGTGATTGGCTACGGAAACAAGATGGGTGAGGGCTGGCTTTTGACTTCGGAGATGATGGAGCTGCAAAAGACCGGATTTGAGAACATTGTGTGTGCACAGCCTTTCGGTTGCCTGCCGAACCATATTTGCGGCAAGGGCATGATCAATAAGATTCGCACCATTTATCCCAATGCGAACATCACGCCCATCGACTATGACCCCAGTGCGACCCGTGTCAACCAAGAGAATCGTATCAAATTGATGCTCAGTGTTGCGCGAGAGCGCCTAAATGGTCAAAATGGCGGTACGGGAACACCTCAGCCGGTATACGGCGAAGTAAAAGTTCCCGGTGTAAAAGTGCCGGGACTTGCCCCGGCCTTCGCGGAAAATTAAAGAATGGAAAAAGAACCGGCCTCGGATGAGGGTCGGTTCTTTTTTACAAGGAATGAATGGCCTGTCCCTCGCATATACTTCTTCGAGGTGATGGCAAAATGTACAAGCGGGGGCAGGGTGCGCGCCGGTGGGCACCAGTAGCAGTCTGTGCCGTTACGCTGGCGGTAGCGGGCGGTATGTTTTTTACGGTGCCAGGTGGTGCAGGGGCCGGACAGACGACCGCCTATCTCAGTGGACTTTTGTGTGCTCCGGATGCAGCTCTGGGAGCTGCGAAACAGGTGGTGGACGATCGAATTGAACAAGAGCAGCCACATGAACAACCACAGCAAAGTCAGCCTGTGCAGACGTTGCCCCAGCAGGATACGGAACCGGCAGCAGATTCCCAAGTCCAGACGGTCCAACCGACTCAGACAACAGACGAACCCGCGATTGAAACTGCACCGGTAGATGACTCTCCCATGCCGGAAGGAATGGTGCCCATCGAAGAAATTTTTTACGGACAGGGAACGGGAAACGGATATGTACAAAGCGGTGCCGGCAGCATTCGAAATTGTACAGAACTATCTGCAGAAGAAATTGCCGCAGAAACGATGCAAGCGCTACCTTTTTCGGTGGAATTGAACAGCGATGAGCCTCAAGTGCTTATTATGCACACCCATGCAACCGAAAGTTATGAAACCGTAGACCGTACTTGGTGCGACCCGGCCTATTCCGCCCGAAATACCGATACGTCCCAAAACATGGTGGCCGTGGGTGCCGAAATGGCCCGCACACTGAATGCAGCGGGAATCAATACCGTGCAGGATGCGACGCTGCACGATTACCCAAGCTACAATGGCAGTTATGAGAAGAGCAATGCGACTGTGCGAAGCTATTTGGAAAAATATCCATCCATTAAAGTGGTGTTGGATGTGCACCGAGATGCCATTCAGCGAGAGGACGGGACCCGCGTGAAGCCCGTAGTGGAAATCGACGGGAAGAAGGCGGCTCAGGTGATGATCATTTGCGGGGCGGATCTCAATGGAAATCTGCCAAACTTTAAACAAAATCTGCGTTTTGCATCCCGTTGGCAGGATGCGATGGAAACGCTCTATCCGGGCCTGGCACGGCCGGTTTTGTTTGACTATCGCTATTACAATCAGGATCTGACCACCGGAAGTCTGCTGATTGAAATGGGCGGCCATGGAAATACACTTCAGGAAGCCATCTATTCCGCCCGTCTTGTGGGAAAGGCATTGGTGGCGTTGTTTACATCCGAAGCGGGACAATAAAAAAGAGGGACGCCAAAGCGTCCCTCTGCTTTTTTACATGGCCATCCAGGCTTGAATCTTGGGTACATAGCCCATTACGAAAATCACCAGAATCAACAAAGGCAAAACGTATTTCAAATACAGACGAGCCCATTTGGGGAATTTCAGACCCACACCGGTGTCTGCTTCGGCAATGAAGTTGTCCCAACCCCAGCCGCGTTTGCACACACAGAATAAAAGGTAGATTGCGCTTCCCAAAGGCAAAATGTTGTTGGATACAACAAAGTCTTCCAGCGTTTGAATGTCGCCGATGCCAGGAACGCTGAATCCGGACCAAGCGTTGTAGCCCAGCGCGCAGGGCAGGCTGAGAACCGTGACCGCCAGACCGTTGACCACTACGGCTTTTTTGCGGTCCCAGTTCCAGTTGTCCATGCAGAAGCTGATCAAGTTTTCAAATACAGCAATCACTGTGGATAGCGCAGCAAAACTCATAAATAAAAAGAACAGCGAACCCCAGAAGGCGCCACCCCACATCTGATTAAACACACTGGGCAGCGTTACGAACACCAGACCGGGTCCCTCGCCAGGATTGACTCCGAAAGCAAAACATGCAGGGAAGATGATGAGGCCTGCCATCAGCGCCACCACAGTGTCCAGAATGCCGATGTTCACAGCTTCGCCCATGAGAGAGCGGTCCTTGCCGATATAGGAGCCGAAAATGGCCATAGCCGAAATTCCAAGGCTCAGCGTGAAGAAGGATTGTCCCATGGCCGCGTATACCGCTTCGCCAAAAGTAGCCCATCCGTTTTCAAACATTTTGCTGAAATCGGGAATCAGATAGAATTTCAGTCCTTCTACCGCGCCGTCCAGCGTGACGCTGCGCACGCACAAAACAATCATGATCACAAATAGGCAGCTCATCATCACTTTGGTGATTCGCTCCACGCCTTTCTGCAAGCCCATGCTGCAAACAAGAAAGCCCAGCATAATGGTCACCAACATCCAGCCAATCAGTTCGCTGGGATTGGCCAGCATGTTGTTGAATACGCCGCCCACAGCTTCTGTGTCCATACCGTTGAACGTGCCAGTGGCGCTTTTTACCACATAAGACAGCATCCAACCGCCCACGGTGGTGTAGAACATCATTAGAAGATAGCATCCGCCGAAGCCCATCCACTTGTACCAGTGCCATTTGCTCCCCTTGGGTTCCAGCTTTTCAAAGCTTTTGGCACAACTTTTCTGGCTGGCGCGGCCTACAGCAAACTCCATGACCATGACCGGCAGACCCAGAATGACAAGAAACAAAAGATACAGCAGTACGAACGCCGCACCGCCGTACTGACCTGTGATGTAAGGAAAACGCCATACATTGCCAAGACCGATGGCGCAGCCAGCCGAAATCAGGATAAACCCGAGACGGGAGGCAAATTTTTCACGATTTTCCACACTTGATACCTCCAATGCATTGCGGTCGTTTTTATACGGCCGTCACTTTCTTATGTTACAAGACAAAAGGGCCTATGTCAAATCAACAAGGCCCTTTTTTGATTATTCGCTCAAATGTTCGATCAGAATTTTCAATCCAATTCCAATCAGAATCAATCCGCCCAAAATTTCGGCCCGTTTGCCCAAGAGGCTGCCAAACCGCCGGCCCAAAAAATGGCCGACCAAGCAGCAAACAAAGGTCACACCGGCAATGAATCCGGCAGCCGCAACAATGTTTACATTCAGCGCCGCAAGGCTTACACCCACGGCCAGAGCGTCGATGCTGGTGGCCACAGCTTGGGCAAGCATCATTTTGAAGGTGTAATTTCTCTCAAGAGGACATTCTTCCGGTTTGCGCATCTCCTCAATTGCCTCGCGCACCATGTTTCCGCCAATCAGTGCCAGCAGGACAAAGGCGACCCAGTGATCCACACTGGAGATAAAGCCCGCAAAGGCGCGGCCGGCAAAAAAGCCGATGGTCGGCATTACGCCCTGAAATATGCCGAAGCTCAACGAGGCGGCCACACACTGTCGGCGTCGCAATTGTGTGAAACACATGGTGTTGGAGATGGATACGGCGAATGCATCCATAGACAATCCAAGCGCAAGAACAAACAACGTCATCAGATCCATAAAACAAACCCCTCCGGTTGAATGTGTATGAGGGAGAGAACAGCCGCATGAGTTCTCAGACGCAAAAAAAGACCCACGGGTAGCGCCAGCCACCCATGGGTCTTGTTTCTAACGCAAAGCCAGGCAGATGCCAGTATGTTGACTTTACCCGCGCCCGGTCCGGGTGCGTAAACTACTCCCCCACAGAAGTATAAAAAGATGATACCATGTCCAGCTTAAAAATGCAATGTTCTGCTCAAAAAAAGAGGATTTTTTAAGGCCAAAATCAAAATTTGTGAAATTTTTCTTATCCTCTGCCTTGGGCTTTCCCGGGTTCTGTGTTATACTAAAAAATAGTATTGTGTGGTTTTCTGTGGCCACACTGCTAATTTTGCACAGATAGGATTTTATCATGCGATTCAGCGAATTGAACCTTATCTCACCCATTTTGGCTGCGGCGGATGAAGCGGGGTATACACAGCCTTCGCCCATTCAGCAAAAGGCCATTCCGCCCATTTTATCTGGACGGGATTTGCTGGGATGTGCTCAGACCGGAACTGGAAAGACAGCGGCTTTTGCCATGCCGATTTTGCAATTGGTGTACAGCCGTTGCCGGCGCGATGGCGCTCACCCCATCCGGGCACTGGTGCTGACGCCTACGCGGGAGCTGGCTTTACAGATCGACGAAAGTTTTGCAGCCTACGGTGCACGGCTTCCGGTTCGCCACGCGGTCATCTTTGGCGGTGTCGGCCAGGCTTTGCAAGTGGAAAAGCTGAAAGCAGGCGTGGATGTGCTCACGGCAACGCCCGGCCGTTTGAATGATTTGATCGACCAGGGGCACGTGAATCTCTCCTCGCTGGAGATTTTTGTTTTGGATGAAGCGGACTGCATGCTGGACATGGGGTTTGTGAACGATGTGCGCAAAGTGCTGCGCCATCTGCCCAAAAAAAGGCAGACGCTTTTGTTCTCGGCCACCATGCCGCGGGAGATTGAACAGCTTGCAGCAGGCATTCTTCGCGATCCAGTGCAAGTAATGGTCACGCCGCCGGCTACAACGGTAGAGGCCATTCAGCAGAGTGTTTGCTTTGTAGATAAGGCCAACAAAAAGCATCTGCTGGCTAGCTTTTTAAAGGATGGTCAGATCACCAGCGCTCTGGTTTTTACCCGCACAAAACACGGTGCGGATCGGGTCGTGCGGGATTTGGCGAAAGCAGGAATCCAGGCGGCGGCCATTCACGGAAACAAGAGCCAGAGCGCACGGCAAAGTGCTCTGTCCCGTTTTAAATCCGGACAGATTCGGGTCTTGGTAGCCACCGATATTGCTGCTCGTGGCATCGATGTATCCGGACTTTCGCATGTATTTAATTATGATTTGCCCAATGTCCCCGAAACTTATGTACACCGCATTGGCCGCACGGGCCGTGCGGGTGCACAGGGCGTGGCGGTGAGTTTTTGCTGCGCCGATGAGATGGAATATTTGCGGGACATTGAAAAGTTGACCAGGCAGCACATTCCGGTCTGCGGCCATGCCTGGCCCATGCAGGAGGGCACTGCGCCTTCCCAAACGCAACAGCGGCCGCAAAACAGGAAAGAGAAAGCTGGAACGGATCCATCTGGAAC
>NZ_CAUWGY010000081.1:0-11258 GCF_963558415.1 uncultured Ruthenibacterium sp.
AGATGGCGCCGAAGTTCAGCACCCGTGCTTACAACCGTTGCAAAATCTGCGGCAGACCCCACGCCTACCTGCGCAAATACGGTGTTTGCCGTATTTGCTTCCGTGAACTCGCTTACAAAGGCGAGATTCCTGGCGTGAAAAAAGCCAGTTGGTAATCGGCTGGAATCCCGACGCAGAAATTTAAAGCACTGATGTAATGAATCAAGGAGGTTAGTGGCAAATGCAAATCACCGATCCTATCGCGGACCTGCTGACACGCATCCGCAACGCCAGCACTGCCAAACACCCTTCTGTGGACATTCCTGCTTCCAATCTGAAAAAGGCAATTGCCAACATTCTGCTGGAGGAAGGTTATGTGAAGGGCGTCCAGGTCATCGAGGATGACAAACAGGGCGTAATCCGCATTACTTTGAAATACACCGAGACCGGCGCTCCCGTTATCACGGGCATCCGTCGTGTTTCCAAGCCCGGCCTGCGTATCTACACCAACTGTGAAGACATGCCGAAAGTCATGAAAGGTTTGGGCACCGCAATCATCTCCACTTCGAAGGGCGTTATGACGGACAAAGCTGCTCGCAAGGCGAATGTCGGCGGCGAAGTTCTCGCCTTCGTGTGGTAAGAAAGGGGCATAGACAATGTCGAGAATTGGAAGAAAACCCATCGTCATCCCGGCTGGCGTTGAGGTCACTGTCAATGGCCATAACGTTACCGTGAAGGGCCCCAAAGGCACCCTCAATTCCAACATCCATCCCATGATCACTGCGAAAGTGGAGAATGGTGAAGTAGTGGTGACCCGTCCGAATGACGAGAAAGAAGCACGTAGCTTGCACGGCCTGACCCGCACCAACATTCAAAACATGGTGGAGGGCGTAACCCATGGCTTCAAGAAAGAGTTGGAGATCCAGGGCGTTGGTTACCGTGCTGCTAAGCAGGGCAAAGATCTGGTTATGAACTTGGGCTTTTCCCATCAGGTTGTAATGCCCGAACCGGAAGGCATTACCATTGAGGTACCGGATCCTCTGAAAATTGTGATCAACGGCATCGATAAACAGCGCGTCGGTCAGTTTGCCGCGGAAGTACGTGAGAAACGTCCGCCCGAACCCTATAAGGGCAAAGGTATCCGCTATGTGGGCGAGTTTGTGGCTCACAAAGAAGGCAAAGCCGGCAAGGGCGCAAAATAAGGTAAGGAGTGAAAGACAATGGTTAATAAACCGGATAAGAACGTCGCTCGTCTGCGTCGTCACCGCCGTGTTCGCGGCAAAATCTCCGGCACTGCACAGTGCCCGCGTCTGGATGTGTTCCGCTCCTCCAAACATATTTATGCTCAGCTTATCGATGACGTGGCCGGCGTAACGCTTGCCAGTGCATCCAGCATGGATAAAGATTTTGAAGGTTTTGGCGGCAACATCGAAGCAGCTACCAAAGTTGGCAAGGCGATTGCCAAGAAAGCTGCTGAGAAAGGCATTACGAAAGCGGTTTATGACCGCGGCGGCTTTGTGTATCACGGCCGTGTGAAGGCTTTGGCTGAGGGTGCCCGTGAGGGCGGCCTGGAGCTGTAAGGAGGATACAAATGGAAATGATTGACGCATCCACTTTGGATTTACAAGAGAAGGTTGTTGCCATCAACCGTGTATCCAAGACCGTTAAGGGCGGCCGAATTTTTAAGTTCTCCGCTCTGGTTGTTGTCGGCGACGGCAACGGTATCGTTGGTTTCGGTTTGGGTAAAGCGGGCGAGGTTCCCGAGGCGATTCGCAAAGGCTGCGAAGACGCAAAGAAGAACCTGCATCGTATTGCCCTGAAAGGCACCACCATTCCTCATGAAACTGTCGGTGTGTTCGGCGCAGGCCGCGTGCTGTTGCGTCCGGCTCCCGAAGGTACTGGCGTAATCGCCGGCGGCGCTGTTCGTGCCGTTCTTGAGGTTGCTGGCATTAAAGATATTCGTACAAAGTGCCAGCGCACCAACAACCCCTGCAACGTAGTGACTGCTACAATGAATGGCCTTTGCAGCTTGCAGAGCGCCGAGCAGGTGGCTGCAAAGCGCGGTAAAACCGTGCAGGAAATTTTGGGTTAAGGAGGCAGTGAATCATGGCTGAAGAGAAAGTGACAGTGGCTGCTGAAGCTGCTGAGGAAAAAAAGGCTCCTGCCAAAAAGGCTCCGGCTAAGAAGACTGCCGCTAAGCCCGCTGCAAAGAAAGCTCCCGCAAAAAAGGCACCTGCCAAAGCAAAAGCTGCGGCTAGCCTCACCATCAAGCTCACAAAGAGCCTGATTGGCCGTTCTAAGAATCAGATTGCGACTGCTCAGAGCTTGGGCCTGAAGAAGGTTGGCGATGTGACGGTACAGCCTGATAATACGGCGACCAATGGCAAAATCAACAAGATCTCTCACATGGTAGAGGTCACCAAAGCGTAAAAGCAAGGAGGTGCACACACAATGATGCTTCATGAATTAAAACCTGCTGATGGCGCAAATAAAGCTGCCAAACGCAAGGGCCGCGGTGCGGGTTCTGGTAACGGAAAGACCGCGGGATATGGCCACAAAGGTCAGAAAGCTCGTTCTGGTGTCAAGAAGGCCGGATTTGAAGGCGGCCAGATGCCACTTCAGCGCCGTTTGCCGAAACGTGGTTTCAACAATATTTTTGCAACGGTGTATGCTACTGTTAAGGTAAGCGACCTCGAGAAATTTGAGGCTGACAGCGTGGTAGATGTCAATGCGCTGCTGGAGAAAGGAATCATCAAGAAATCTCTGGACGGCGTGAAAGTGCTGGGCAATGGGGAGCTGTCTAAGCCCCTGACCGTAAAACTCAACGCTTACACTGCTTCCGCAAAGGAAAAAATTGAGAAAGCAGGCGGGAAGGCTGAGGTGATCTGATCGTGTTCGATACTTTCAGAAACGCCTGGAAGATTGCAGATCTTCGTAAGAAGATTTTGTACACGATTATGGTTATCGTGGTCTTCCGCCTTGGATGCGCCATTCCGGTTCCGTTCATCCGTCCCGAGGCTCTTCAGTCTTGGGTGGGTGAGACCGGTAACCTGCTCGGCTATATTGATATGCTGACAGGTGGTGCATTTGCTCGCTGCACCTTGTTTGCCTTGAGCGTAACGCCTTACATCAACGCTTCTATTATCATTCAGTTGCTGACTGTGGCAATTCCTGCCTTGGAGCAACTGGCAAAGGAAGGCGAAGAAGGGCGTAAAAAATTGACGCGTATCACCCGTTATGTGGGAGCTGGAATTGCTTTTGCTTTGGCGATTGCTTACTATTTCCTGCTTCGTGGACAGGGCGCTCTGCTCTACACAGAAGGTGCTTCCGCTTGGTTTAGCGCAGTGGTAATTGTGCTGACCTTTACGGCTGGTTCGTTGTTGATTCAATGGCTGGGTGAACAGATCGATGTAAAGGGAATTGGAAACGGTATTTCTCTTTTGATTTTTGCCGGTATCATTTCCCGCTGGAGCAGCATCTTCACTTCTGCTAAGAACTATTTGGATCTGGCAGCAGAAGGTGAGACAAAGTATTATTTCTTCTTACCGCTGATCGTCGTTTTGGTTCTTGCGGTGATTGTGTTCATCGTAATCCTGAACGCGGCTGAGCGCCGTATTCCGGTGCAATATGCTAAGCGTGTGGTAGGACGCAAAATGTATGGTGGTCAGTCCACGCATATTCCCATTAAGGTAAATATGAGTGGTGTTATGCCGATCATCTTTGCATCGTCTTTGATTTCCATTCCGGGAACCATTGGTTCGTTCTTCCCCTCGCTGTACGACAGCACAGTGCATCCCGTCTGGGCCGCTATTTTGAGCGCGTTCCAGTACAGTGGATGGGCATATGCAGTGATTTATTTCCTGCTGATTATTGGATTCAACTATTTCTATGTTGCAATTCAGTACAATCCTGTTGAGATTGCTAACAATCTTCGAAATAACAATGGTACGGTACCGGGTTATCGTCCGGGTAAACCGACCAGCGATTTCATTACAAGAGTGTTGGGCAAGATCACACTGGTAGGCGCATTGTTCTTGGGCGTTGTGGCGGTTATGCCTATCGTTCTGGGAGCTATTACTGGGATGAACATCGCGCTGGGTGGTACAAGTCTGCTGATCGTTGTCGGTGTGGCTTTGGATACGTCCAGAAGCTTGGAATCCTACATGCT
Source organism: uncultured Ruthenibacterium sp. (assembly GCF_963558415.1). Classification (NCBI taxonomy): domain Bacteria; kingdom Bacillati; phylum Bacillota; class Clostridia; order Eubacteriales; family Oscillospiraceae; genus Ruthenibacterium; species uncultured Ruthenibacterium sp. The sequence continues at coordinate 4,148 of NZ_CAUWGY010000081.1, forward strand.
GATGCGTCACCACAAGGGTTTCCTTGAATAATTTACTTCAATACGTCAGGGGGAAAGGGTAATTATGAGACTGATCCTTTTGGGCGCGCCTGGCGCCGGTAAGGGCACGCAGGCTGAAGTCGTTTGCGAAAAACTTTCGATTCCAGCTATTAGTACCGGCAACATTCTTCGCGAAGCGATGAAAAATGAAACGGAGATGGGCCTGAAGGCAAAAGCGTATATCGACTCCGGCGCGCTTGTCCCCGATGACGTTATCATCAGCATCATTAAAGAGCGTCTGGCACAGGACGACTGCAAAAACGGTTTTATTCTCGATGGTGTGCCTCGTACGGTGGCACAGGCTGAGGCTCTGGAAGAGATGGGAATTGAAATCGATAAGGTCGTAGATATTGAGGTTTCCGACGAGACAATCGTGAAACGTCTGTCCGGACGTCGTGTTTGCTCCGCCTGTGGAGCGAGTTACCACACTATCTATAAACCCAGCGCAAAACCAGATGAGTGCGACCGTTGCGGCGGAAGCTTGATTGTTCGAAAGGATGACGAGCCTTCTACAATTTTAGAGCGCCTGAAGGTGTATCATGAGTTGACAGAGCCGTTGGTTGACTTTTACAAGGAGCGCGGTAAACTGGTGGTTGTGGAAGGACAGGAAGAAGTGGCGGATACCACAAAACTTCTGTTCGAGAAACTGGGGGTCTGATTGTGATACAGCTTAAAACGGCAAAGGAAATTTCGGAGATGCGTCTTGCATGCCAAATTTCCGCAGAGGTTCTGAAGCTTGCCGGCGAGGCTGTAAAACCTGGTGTTACAACCGCTCAGATCGACAAACTAATTTACAACTATATCGTCCAACAAGGTGCAAAGCCAAACTTTAAAGGGTATGGCGGCTTCCCGGGATCCGCGTGTATTTCCGTAAATGACACGGTAATACACGGAATTCCTTCGAAGCACATTGTGCTGAAGGAAGGCGATATTGTCTCGATTGACACCGGAGCTGCTGTGCATGGATGGAACGGAGACAACGCTTGGACTTTTGCCTGTGGAGTTGTTTCCGATCGAGCACAACGCATCATGGATGTCACAAGGGAGGCACTCGCCCGGGGAATCGCGGCTGCACAACCGGGCAACAGAATAGGTGACATCGGTGCTGCGGTGCAGCAGTATGTGGAGAGCGAAGGATATTCAGTTGTCCGCACTTATGTGGGGCATGGCGTTGGCCGTGATATGCACGAAGATCCAGAAGTTCCCAACTTTGGCACGCCGGGCAGAGGTCCACGTCTAGTGCCTGGTATGGTAATTGCCATTGAGCCGATGGTCAATGAGAAAAGTCATGTTGTAAAAACGCTGTCAGATGGCTGGACCGTAAAGACAGTGGATGGCGGATTGTCTGCTCACTTTGAGCATACAATTGCCATTACGCAAAACGGCCCTGTAATCCTGACCAAGGGCCGGGAAGGGCACGTATGAACGACAAACAACTCATCAGCAGAGCGCTTGCAAGCAATGCTTCAAGCGTGCAGGGAGGGTAAAAGCTTGTCAAAAGAAGATGTTATCGAAGTAGAAGGTACCGTAGTCGAGGCAATGCCGAACGCCATGTTCCTGGTAGAGATTCAAGGCGGGCACCGGCTGCTGGCTCACATTTCCGGCAAGCTGCGTATGAATTTCATTCGCATCCTGCCCGGAGACAAGGTTACACTTGAGATGAGCCCTTATGATTTGACAAAGGGCCGCATCACATGGCGCTCGAAATAATCGTGCGCCGCAAGTAAGGAGGTTACAAACATGAAGGTGAAACCTTCCGTAAAACCCATTTGCGAAAAGTGCAAGGTCATCAAGCGCAAAGGCCGCGTGATGGTCATTTGCCAGAATCCGAAACACAAACAGCGCCAGGGCTAAGCCCTAATTCCGTTGACCGGTTACTATCCCACCGGTTTTTCGGTTGAAAGCAAAGAGGGATAAATCATTCAGGAGGTGCTTATACAATGGCACGTATCGCCGGAGTTGACTTGCCCAAAGAGAAGCGAGTCGAAATTGGCCTCACTTATATTTATGGCATTGGTCGCAGCGCCGCCAGCGAGATCCTGGCTGCTACCAAGATCAATCCTGATACCCGAGTGAAGGACTTGACAAAAGACGAAGAAGCTCTTATCCGTGATTACATCGATAAAAACTTCACCGTTGAAGGCGACCTGCGCCGCGAAACTGCGCTGGACATCAAACGTTTGATCGAGATCCAGTGCTATCGTGGCACACGTCACCGCAAAGGTCTGCCCGTGCGTGGTCAGCGTTCTAAAACGAATGCTCGTACCCGCAAAGGTCCGAAACGCACAGTAGCCAACAAGAAGAAGTAATCCAGAGGAGGACAGTAGAATGGCAACAAAAGCCGCTGCTAAAAAAGGCGCTTCCGTGCGTGGAAAACGCCGTGAGCGTAAGAATATTGAACGTGGCTGCGCGCATATCCAGAGCACATTCAATAATACCATTGTCACCATTACAGACGTACAGGGCAATGCAGTGTCGTGGGCCAGTGCTGGTGGCCTGGGTTTCCGTGGCTCTCGTAAATCCACTCCGTTTGCTGCTCAGACCGCTGCGGAGACCGCTGCAAAAGGCGCTATGGAGCATGGAATGAAGTCCGTTGAAGTTTATGTTAAAGGTCCTGGTTCCGGACGTGAAGCTGCAATCCGTGCATTGCAGGCTACTGGTCTGGAGGTCAACATGATCAAGGACGTAACCCCCATCCCGCACAACGGTTGCCGTCCGCCGAAACGCCGTCGTGTATAATCGAAAGGAGAAAATAAGTTATGGCTAAAAATATGCAGCCTATCGCCAAACGCTGCCACGCTCTGGGCATTTCTCCTGCTGTTATGGGATATGCGAAGAAAACCACAAATCGTAATCCGGGCAGCCAGATGAGAAAAAAGAAGAGCGAGTATGCCCTTCAACTGGCTGAAAAGCAGAAGGTTAAATTCGTGTATGGCGTGATGGAGCGTCAGTTCCGTTCCTACTACGAGAAAGCGAGCAGAATGCCGGGAAAAACCGGTGAGAATCTGCTGATTTTGGTGGAGCGCCGTTTGGACAATGTGGTATATCGTCTGGGTTTTGCGGCAACGCGTCGTGAGGCTCGTCAGTTGGTAAACCACGCTCACTTCACTGTGAATGGTAAAAAGGTCAATATTCCCTCTTACTTGGTAAAACCGGGTGATGTTGTGGAAGTTGCTCCGGCAAGCCGTTCCTCTGTGAAATTCAGCAAACTGACGGGTGAGGATGCACCCGTTGTGCTTCTGCCGCAGTGGCTGGCCCGCGAGAAGAATTCTCTGAAGGGCACTGTCACTCAGATGCCGGTCCGTGAAGACATTGATCTGCCGGTCGAGGAGCATTTGATCGTCGAGTTGTACTCCAAATAATCCCCGTAATCCTCATCCCCGCATGCAACCAAAAGAGCAGGCCGCTTGCGGCCTGCTGATCAAAGGAGGGTTTACCAATGATGGAGATCGAGAGACCCAGAATCGATACAGCGAGCTTGTCTGCAGACGGTCGTTATGGAAAGTTTGTAGTAGAGCCTTTGGAACGTGGTTTCGGTACAACTTTAGGCAACAGTCTGCGCCGTGTGCTGCTCTCCAGCCTGCCTGGCGTTGCGGTCACCAGCATGAAAATCGATGGTGTCGTGCATGAGTTTTCCACGATTGAAGGCGTAAAAGAAGACGTTACTGAAATCGTGCTGAATATCAAAGGCATTACGGCGAAGCTTTATACTGACGGCCCTAAAACTGTGCGCATTGAGGCAACAGGTGAAGGGGAAGTGACCGCCGGCAGCATTCAACAGGATGCTGAGATTGAGGTGTTGAACCCTGATTGGCACATTGCAACGCTGGCTGAAGGAGCAAAGCTCGTGATGGAGCTGACCTTCGATAAAGGCCGCGGTTATGTGCCTTCTGAGCGCAATAAGGCGAATGCCGAACAGGCTTCCTTGGGCGCTTTGCCGGTTGACAGCATTTATACGCCGGTTTTGAAGGTTAATTACACGGTAGAAAATACGCGTGTAGGACAGATTACCGACTATGATAAGCTGACGATCGAGGTGTGGACAGACGGCACCATCAGTGCAAAAGAGGCTGTGAGCCTTGCTGCACGTATCATGACCGAGCATTTGAATCTCTTTGTGACCTTGTCACAGGAAGCTATGGATGCTGAGATCATGGTTGAAAAGGACGATAAGGGCAAAGAAAAGGCTTTGGAAATGACCATTGAAGAGCTGGATCTGAGTGTGCGTTCTTTCAACTGCCTGAAACGCGCCGGTATCAACACGGTAGAAGACTTGATCAACAAATCTGAAGACGAGATGATGAAAGTGCGTAACCTCGGCCGCAAGAGCCTTGAGGAAGTCATCGCAAAGCTGGATTCGCTCGGCTTTAAACTGACGAAAGACGACGAATAACTGCAAAGGAGTGAATTGGGATGCCCGGTACTAGAAAACTTGGCAGAACCAGCGACCACCGCAGAGCTATGCTGCGTGCTATGGTTACCTACCTGTGCGAAACAGGCAAGATTGAGACCACTGTTACGCGTGCTAAAGAGGTGCGCGCAATGGCTGAGAAAATGATTACCCTCGGCAAACGCGAGGATTTGCATTCAAAGCGCCAGGTCTTTTCTTTCATCACGAAAGAGACTGTTGCGAAAAAGGTGATTGATGAGCTCGGACCGAAATATGCGGACCGTGACGGCGGTTATACCCGCATCATCAAGACCGGTGTTCGCCGTGGCGATGCCGCTGAGATGGCAATCATCGAGCTGGTTTAAAAAAATAAAAGCACTTCGGTTTTCGAAGTGCTTTTTCTTTTTCTTAGAAGATTGAATCTCTTGACTCTCTATGATAAACTGAATGAAATTGGATAGTATTTTGACGGCAGGGAAAGGGGAGACAAAAAGTTTGAAATTATTAGAAGAGCGTATTCGTAACGAAGGAGTTGTTAAGCCAGGAGGCGTGTTAAAGGTCGACAGCTTTTTGAACCATCAAATGGATGTTGCATTATTTGATGCCATGGGAGAAGAATGGAAACGGTTATTTTCAGATAAATATATTAATAAAATTCTGACAATTGAGACGTCAGGAATTGGAATTGCGTGCATTGTGGCACGTCATTTTGGCGTTCCGGTCGTATTTGCCAAAAAGGCAAAGAGCATTAACATTGACGGTGAAGTATATGATGCGAAAATCCACTCTTTTACACACGGAAGAGTATACGATGTAATTGTTTCGAAAAAATATATTGGATCTGAAGATCATGTTTTAATTATAGACGATTTTCTCGCGAATGGATGCGCTTTAGAAGGGCTACTTTCCATTTTGAAAGAGGCAGGGGCAACTGTGGAAGGCATCGGAATTGCGATTGAAAAAGGATTCCAGCACGGAGGCGATCGAATTCGAGCAACCGGAATTCAATTGGAAAGCTTGGCAATCGTAGAATCGATGAATGACCAAACAGGCGAAATTCATTTTCGGCAAGAGTCCTAGGTGTGAACTGATATGAGAAAACAAGTGCGATTGTACAATATGTTTTTTCCATTGTGGATGCTGTTGTTCTTTCCTGTAACTTGGCTGCTTGTGATTCCGGCAAACTTTATGTTTGATAGCCTTGTATTGTTCATAGCGGTATCTGTCTTGCGACTTCATAAGAAAAAAGAGCTTTATGTAAAAAGCATTTTTCGTGTATGGATTTTTGGCTTTTTAGCGGATTTAATTAGTGCGGTATTTATGTTGGGTGTCTATGGAGTCGCTTCTTTTAAAGAGGAAAATGACCACTTTTTGGAGACTTTCCTGACGAATCCTTGGCAACATCCTATTGCGTTGTTGGCCACAGCCGCAGCCATCTTCTTGGCTGGCTGGGTCATCTATCTTTTAAATAGACACTGGACATTTAAAAAACAACCTCTGACGGATATTTCAAAAAGGCGCATTTCCCTCATTTTAGCAGTCCTTACAGCGCCGTATTTTTTCCTTATTCCACTCAATTGGCTGATTTAAATAAAAAACGCGCCCATACAAAGGCGCGTTTTTTATTTAAAATGAAACGATTGTATTGACGAGCGCTTATTTTAAAACGTCCGCATATTCTTTGTGTTGTTCAAACCATCTTTTCGCATAACTACAAGTGGCAACTGCTTTGCGATTTGTACGACGCAATTCTTCGGCCGTACGTTGCATCAATTGCCCTGCCACGCCTTGGCCTCGGAGAGATTCGTCAACAAAAGTATGATCGATATTCACAATGTTATCTTTCCATATGGGAAATGTGACCTGTGCTAAAACTTTATTTTCCTGCTGATAAACGATTCGATTTTCTTGCGTTTCAAATGCCATTGGAATCCCCTCGCTTTCTAGCAAAGTATACCATAAACCATTGGCTTGCACAAGTTAACCAAGGGGAAATTCTTCTTTTTCTTTCAGCTTTCGATTTACGGTTTGTCTGGATTCCCAAACACCTGCATCACAAGGGGTTTGTTCCTGCTCGGTGTAAAATAGTGCTGGGCGTAGGTTCCCATTACGTGCTGCCTCTATAGCGCGTTTAGCATAAATAGGCCGCATGGATTGGTCAGCAGAAATTTTCTTGTTGGATTTCATGATATCGCCTCCAATATTAGGATACCTAACCGACTTCTATTTATACATTTTGATTAGCTTTTCTGATTTTTCCCACTTTGATGGAGTAATCTATTGACAATTTCTTTGGTACTGTTATAATAAGAAAACAATTAGATAAACATCTAATTGTTTAAGGAGGAGTTAGAATGCTTGAAATTTCTCATCTTTCAAAGACGTATTCAGGCGGAAAAAAGGCAGTGGAAGACCTTTCTTTTTCTGTAGCCTCAGGAGAAATTGTAGGATTTATCGGACATAATGGAGCTGGAAAAACGACGACTCTACGTTGTGTGGCAGGGATTTTAGACTACACGGAGGGAACCATTGTCGTAGATGGACATGATATGCATAAACAGGCAATACAGGCGAAACAGATGATGGCTTTTCTGCCGGATAATCCAGACATGTATGAGTTTTTAACAGGCATTGGATATTTAAAGTTTATTGCGGATATTTATTCGATACCGCAAGATGTTC
>NZ_CAUWGY010000082.1:0-11193 GCF_963558415.1 uncultured Ruthenibacterium sp.
ACCTTTGATATGCTATACTGTACACAATGAATTTAAAAGAGCGTATTTCGCTAAAGAGTATAACTTTCGCGAAGTGGGGCGGCCCAACGGTGAACGCTAGAGAGCCGCGGCCCACTTCGCGAAAAGGTTATTTAGCGGAAATACGCACATAGATAAATAGGGACTACTTAAGTAGTCCCTATTTTTTTTGTATTTCTAGGTATTGTCTTAGCATGAATTTTACTTGTTTTGTAAAGTCTCTTTCACTTTCTTTTGCTAGTTCTGTTATTTTGTCGTGAAGGTCTTTTTCGAATATAATTGTTTTTTTTATTTTTTCATCCATATTTTTCCCTCCAGTCTTGTAATATCTTACAAAATCTGATTTTATAAGTCAAAAGCGCTTGACTGATAAAATCAGATTTTATATTATATTCTTAGTCAGATATTATCTGATAAAATATTTTTTAATAGGTGGTGAAAATGGATGCGTATTGTGGGTATAGAAGAAAGAACAGGAGAGTTTGAGGGCCGTTCATATCGGTTTTTTAATCTGCATTGTTTGAGTGATGATGATCGAATGATTGGTCAACGGGTCGAACGTGTAAAGGTGCCCGGTGCGGTGTTCGATGCTTGGGAAAAACAGTGTGGCTGTCCTCGAGATGGTCTTTTGTCTGTGGATGTTGATTTTAACTATGATCGTTGGAATCGTGTCAAGTCTATCGTAGAACTTTAATCGTAGGGAGGCGGGGAGAGTGAAAAAGCGTATTTTTTCCTTTTTCCCCGCTTTTTTGAAGGGTGATTTCAATGAAATGTCTTTTGACTATTTTAAAGCACTTTTTTTGGGTTTTCGGCGTTCTTTCCCTCGTATTCTTTCTATGGTTGTTCTTCTGGCCTGTTGCATGAATTTTAATCCGGCCTATGCTGAGTTTAGTACTACTGATTCTAGTAATTTGAGTAGTATTCGTACCAATATTCAGAACATTTGGAATCGTATTAATACTAATTTTAATTATTCGTTGCAAAATATCTCGAATCAATTGGCTACTATTAGTACTGTTCTTGGTGGTATTAATACTAATCTTCTGAATACTGTCGGTTGGAATTTGGGCTTAATCGGCGATAAACAGGATGTTTTGAATGATCTGACTCGTGATATTTCTGCTAGGCTTCAATCTATTGATACTAAAATCGATACTTTGATTCAGAATCAGGAAACACAGATACAGAATCAGGAAACACAGATACACAATCAGGAAATTCAGATACAGAATCAGGATCGTCTATATGACTATCTTTATGAGCCTCAGTATGGCGTCTTAAGTCAAAAGTTCACTTTGTCGACTAAGTATTTTAATTTTTCTAATTATTCTGATCAACCTGACTATACTGGGTGGCAGCTAACGCCGGTTGCGTCTGATTCTCCTTTTTTCTCGTCCTTTGATGCTAATTTGTATTCTATTACTTTTGCATCAAAGCCGTATGGAACTGAACAGATTAATACTCCTGTTTTATTGAAGGGTAGTCAATATATTATATCTTTTTCTTTCCCTTCTTCTTCTGCTGGTGTTTTTGATTTCTTCGCATATCATAATGTTCGGCAGCCTATATCTAATTTCAATGCTGAGACTGTCTACAATGCCGCTGTATCTGATTTCGGATATTTGACTACTATTTCTTTTACTTTTGAGGCTCCTTATACTGCTCCTTTTTCTGCTGTTAAGTTTTCTTTTAGTGAGCCTGTACCTCTACAAGCTGGCGGGTATTTAATGGTTTCTATTTCTCCTGTGCCTGATCAGGTCTATTTGGAGGATTCTTTCGGCGGTTCTGTTAATTCGTCTCAGTCTGAGGCTACTGATCAGGTTCAGTCTAGTGTTTCTCAGTTAGATGATTTCGATTCTCAAATATTTCAGAATGTCGCTGATTATACTGCTCAGTTGGATTTTGGTCTTGGGAATTGGGCTGATGCTGCTGCTGGTATTACATATATCGGTTCCATATTTTTGATGATTTGGAACAATTCTCCTACTCAAGTAGTTGTACTTTCTTTAATGATTGGTCTTTGTGTTTTGCTTTTGGGGCGTGGCGCTCGAGTGGCCGGAGCTGTCCGGCGTTCCCATCGAGATGATGATGGGGGTGGTGGATAGTGCTTGAGTTTTTCTCTAGTATAGCGGATGCTATCTTCACTGTATTTCAGCTCCTTTTAAATATGGTTCAAGGGCTTGTTCAATTCTTTTTGATGATACCTCAGTTCTTGACCTATTTAACTACTGTTTTTGCGTATGTTCCTGCTCCTTTGGTAGTTTTTCTTTCCATGGGTGTAACGATATCTGTCATACTACTGATTGTTGGGAGGAACTGAAAATGGAAAATCCACTTCTTTTTGGATGGTTGCCGCAGTTCGTCCAGAGTTTTTTTGGTTTCCTTAAGGGGTGGCAGCTTGTCGAAGGTGTATCAATGTTCGGTTTTTTGTTGGGTCTGTGTCTTTTGATCGTGGTGATTAGGTCACTACTGTTGAAGGGGTGAATTTATGTACTATGATTACCGGGATGAATTTAATCAGTTAATAGACCTTTTAACCGATGTTCGTGCAGATTTTCGTACTTTTATGAATACGTTTGATTCTTTCGTTTCTTTGCTGACTGGTTGGTGGGAAAAATTAATTGGATTCCTTCCTCAGGCTCTTTGGTTTTTGGTCTTGTTGGTTGGTACGGGTCTTGTGTTGAAACTTTTCTTTCCGAGGTGGCGCGATGTATGATCTTTTTAATCAAGTCATGGCTGGATTTTCTCCAGATGACTCCTTGGTATATACCTGCGGCTTTTTGCTTTTTTTGGTTCTTGTTGGGGTATTCTTTCGCTTCCTTTATTCGCTCGTTAAACCGTATTAAGTGGGGTGTTTGGCGATGCCTGAGGGCTTTACGGAGGCTGTCAACTGGATTTTTTCCGCGCTTTTGACGGCTACTAATTCTCTTTTTTCTATCTGGCTTTTTCAGTTGTTCCTTTCACTGGGCGTTTTGTGCTTGGTGTGGAAAATATACAATCTGCTTCGTTAGGAGGTAATTTTAAAATGGAAGGAGAACCTACTGCTATGACTGCTTTTTTAACTGATCTAACTGCTGCTTTTACCGAGATTTTGTCTTGTGTGACTGAGGCTGCTACTACTATTGTTGGTAGTCCTTTTCTGCTTTTCACCGTCATTTTCCTGTTCGCCGGCGGTGTAATCGGTATTATGGGTCGTATCCTTTCTCGCAATTAACTTTTTCATTAGTGCCGGCCGGTGTTGGTTCCGGCCGGCACTCTCTTTTGAGGTATTGAAAATGTATGATCTTCTTTTGATTCCTTTTCAGTTTTTGATTTCTTTTTGGTCTATGGATTTTTTTAAATTGATGTGGATGGTTCTTTTTTGGATTTTTATTCTTTCTCTTATCCGGAGGATTGTCCGTGGTGACTTTTCTTTTTCTTTGTGATTGGTGATTTTTTATGTTTATGGTCGCAATTTCAATTCTCTTTTTTATTGTTGCTTTTCAAATTTCAACTCTTCCGTTTTCGAATCCGTATACTTTGACAATGATATTCGGAAAAAAGGGTAGTGGTAAAACTACTACAATGACCAAGATTGCCCATGATGCAACGCGAAGGGGCAAGAGTGTTTTTGCAAATGTGCCTTTGCCTGGATGCTATTTGATTGATGACAAGGACATTGGATTCAAAATGCTTCCGCCGAACAGTGTTCTTCTTGTTGATGAGGTTGGTATGATTTGGGACAATCGTCATTTTAAGGATTTTAAGCCAGAAGTTCGGGATTGGTTTAAACTGCAAAGGCATTATAGAGTTAAGGTCTATTTGTTTAGTCAGACATTTGATATTGATAAAAAACTTCGTGATCTGACTGATGATATGTATTTGATTGAGAAAAAATTTCGTATTTTCGCTTATGGCAAGCGTATTTTAAAAAAGTGTGTGCTCACAGAAGCCTCAGCGGATCAGCCTTCAAGAATCGATGAAAACTTAAAATTTGATAGTATACTGTTCTTTTGGGCGGGCAGTCGTACTCTCACATTAATTCCAAGGTGGGCTAAATCTTTTGATAGCTTCGCGGCTCCGTTGCTTCCGGTCAAGCACTGGCCTCTCGATGAGCATGAGTTTCAGCCGGTACCTTATCGCGTTGTGTTTCATACTCTGGCGGCGAATTTCGCCCACGTTGTCGGTGCTGATCGTCTCGCTCGTTGGCTTTGGAAAACGAAAGATAGGGCAGATGAGGAGGTTGATCTGGCTCCTGAGGAGATTAATTTCGATGAGTTTTTCTCTCATCGTCCTGATCAGCAGGACTAAATTCTCTTTATTGGTGTTTGGCACTTAATCTTTTCTACGCGTCGCCCAAGTCTTAGGGGGCTGGGGGAACTAGTTCCCCCAGATTTAGCATTAACTAAAACTTTTGAGGGCACTTGACCTCATAACGTATATCACTCAAAAAGTGGCAGAAACCTAGGAAATAGCAGGGGGTGTGGTGCTATGGGCTACCTCCGGTTATACGAGTATGAAGCCGCTCAGGATAAGCATTTTCGTGTGATCGGATTTAAGGGATATCGTCCAATAGGTGGGGCGAGGGCTGAACCTTCTCAGCATGAGTACAAATTAGATGAGAGTCTTTGTCGTTCTCGTCGCATGATACGTGATTTGATACTTTGTAATCGTTTTGAGTATTTTTGTACTTTTACTTTTTCTGACCCTGAAATGCGGTTTGATCTTCGTGCTTGTGTGAAGTCTCTTACGAAATGGTTCAACAATTTTCTTCGTGTTTCTCCGGGGTTCCGTTATTTGGTGGTACCTGAACAGCACAAAGATGGTGCATGGCATTTTCATGGTGTCGTTCGTGGTATCCCTGCGAGTGAGTTTTCTGTTCCGAAGTATATTACTGTTCGAGATAGGATTACTCAGAAGCTTAAAGAGATACCTAATACAAAGGGGTATATACGTTGGAATCGATACAGTCGAAAATTTGGGCATTTCGATTGTAGTTTGATTAAGCACTATGAAGCTTGTGCCGCGTATGTATCAAAGTATATTACTAAATCTCTTTCAGAACTTTCTAAGTCTAAGCATCTGTATTTCTGTTCTAAAGGTTTGCAGCGGCCTCTTTTGGTTTTTGATGTTGATGATGTTCCTTTTCCTTTTCAGTCTGCACAGTATGAAGATGAATTTTGTAAAATATCTTGGGCTTCATCGGAACAGGTTGTTGGAAATGTTCTTCCTGTTTGGTTTGGGGAATGTTGTACTGATCTTCATGATCAGGATATTCCTAAGGATATGTCTAGGGAACAGATGGAAGAATACATATTTGAACCTTTGACCTTTGATATGCTATACTGTACACAATGAATTTAAAAGAGCGTATTTCGCTAAATAAAAATTTAGCGAAATATAGGGGAGCGTGAAAAGCTTTGAGCAGCTACATCGACTCGCGTAAACCAAATAAACACGGCGACTATAAAGATTGTCCTGCATTGGTTGTTGAATTTCTTTATAACAGCGAAACAATTCGTGGATTATCGCCGCGAACGGTAAACGGTTATTATATTGATCTGCGAACTTTTTTTCGTTTCTTAAAGTTACATCGTGGATTGGTTGCATCACAAACTCCATTGGACGAAATTTCAATTTCTGAAATTGATTTGACTTTTATTGAATCGATTACTACTTCTGAAATTTATGAATTCCTCCATTATGTAACCCGTGAACGCGATAACGGAGCGACCACGAGAGCCAGAAAATTATCGAGCTTAAAAGGCTTTTTTCGATATCTCTGCAATAAGAAAAAAATTTTGAAAAACAATCCAACCGATGATGTAGAAACGCCTGCAATCAGAAAAAGATTGCCTAAATATTTATCTTTGTCTGAAGGCGTGGAATTGTTAAAAAATATACAATCTGATTTTTACGAGCGAGATTATTGCATTATCACTTTGTTTCTCAATTGTGGCATGCGTTTAAGCGAACTTGTCAATATCAATATAACGGATCTTCAGGAAGATGGTACCATTCGAATCATTGGCAAAGGTGATAAAGAAAGGCTTGTCTATCTAAATAATGCTTGTAAATCTGCTTTGCATCGTCTTTGCGTAGAGCGGGCAAAAATGCTTAATTTGAAGGATGAACAAGCTCTTTTCGTTTCTAAACGGACAGGAAAGCGGCTGTCCGCTCGCAGAGTGCAGCAAATTGTAGAGAAATGTCTCGGCACTGCTGGATTGTCAGGACGTGGTTTTTCGCCCCATAAATTGCGTCATACAGCAGCGACAATGATGTATCAAGAAGGTCATGTTGATATGTTAGCGCTAAAAGAGATTCTGGGACACGCCCACGTATCTACAACCGAAATTTACACTCATCTGGGAAATGCGCAATTAAAAGAGGCGGCTCAAGCATCTCCTTTTGCCAATATTGATTTTGATCAGAACGAATCATCTAAGAAACAGAAACTCAATAAAGGGAAAAAAGGCAGCGATGAAAAATGAAATCTTCATCGCTGCCCTTTCCTTTTTTATAACAGAATTGGCGCAAATACAATTGAAAGTGCACTTTCAATCAAACAAGAAACAACTGTCAATAGCATTGATTGACCAAAAGCACGAAGCGCACAACCCAATCGGAATTTTTCATCAAGAATTTGCCCAGAAAAATGAGTTAGCAAAAGTCCAAAGGAAGCGTTAGCCGCATTTTCCGAAAGAAAAATAATTGCCCATAGTTGTAATATTTGAGGTAGAAAAAATAAAATCAATACTGCTGCCATTCCATGTAAACCATGGGTCGAATATAAATATCCGGATATACTTCCAATGGAAAAACCTTTTAGTAAAGGCACAAAAAATATAAACGGACTGCCTATACAACTGAAGCTATTGTAAATCAAAAATAAGAGTGGTAAAAGAGCCGGCCAAATCAAAGCTTTAAACAAAGGAGCAAATGATACATAGTCGTATCGCTCTAAATATTGTAATACAAAATAATTGGCGTACTCATTTTGCGAGTATCGTGCACATGCCTCCCAAACACTTCCGAGAAGAATTCCCAAAAGAGAAATACACGCCAAAATCACCGGGAGCAATTGCCCAACATCTTTCCTAATAGGAACCGGTCTGCGACGTGCACGAAGCCTTTTTCTTGTTGCCAGCATTCTTGTAATCCTCTCCTTTGCTTTTTAATGCCTTATTTTTCGTTTACGTTCCTGCAACAGTGTTGCAATATATCCACCTAGGGCCCCCGAAATAAGCAGTGTTACGCCCTTTGTTATCCATAATTCGGTAAAGGGAATGCGATATAAAGCAAAGGAGCAAACACATAGAATCACAAAAAATACCGTTGCCAAAACAGTTCCTGATAAAATTCCACCCCTGTTTATCAGCGAAAAGACCAAACTTGAGAGCAAAATTGCAATTCCAAGTAAGACCGTTGTGAAGGTCACTAATAAAGATGGTTTAATATCTATATTGCACATTGTATTTGCTATAAGCGCACAAAAACCTGCAGTCAATGCGACAGCCAATAGTGCACTAAACAAAAAACTGGGAATAAATTTAAAAACCGCACTCTCATTCCCTGTCCGGTTTCCACGTTTTTTTCTCAACATAAAAAATCCCCTCCATGCTCAACTAATAAAGTTTATGCATGGAGGGGATTTTTTTATGAAATTGTTTTTATTTTTTTGAACTGTCCTTTTTAGAAGTATCAGAAGAATTGGAGTTTCCTTCCATATTCAACTTTTCGACCTCTTGAATTGCCCAACGTTTGAAGCGCAGCTTCACGCGATCAGAACCAGTTTCTAACACAAAGGTATCCTCTTTAATGCTTTGCACATGGCCTACAACGCCGCCGATTGTAGTAACTGTATCGCCTACTTCAATCGAATTACGCATCTCAGCAGCTTTCTTTTCCTTTTTATTCTGTGGCCGAATCAAAAGAAAATACATCAAAACGACCATCAAAATAAGAGGGATAAAAGTGCCAATCAACCCCATTGATTCATCCATTGTTTGTCCTCCTCATAATACGTGACATTATAAAACAGTATATCGAAAAAGGGCCTTGTATGCAAGTCTTTTCACAAAATTTCCCGGATTAGATCCGTCGATCTAATACATCCACATAGCGACGATAAAATGCATCAAAGTTTCCTTCATCCAGTGCCTGACGAATGCGAATCATCAAATGATTATAAAAATGCAAATTGTGCATTACTGCAAGTCGCATTCCAAGCATCTCGTCCGCTTTAAAGAGATGTCTCAAATAAGCACGTGAAAAGTTTCGGCAGCACTCACAATCGCACTCAGAATCTACCGGACTCTCATCCAATTCATATTTGGCATTTTTGATATTGATAATCCCTTGCCAAGTATTTAAATGGCCGTGTCGAGCATTTCTGCTTGGCATCACACAGTCAAACAAATCTACACCGCGCCGCACAGCTTCCAGAATATTTCCTGGCGTACCTACTCCCATCAAGTAGCGAATTTTATCCTTTGGCATATGCTCTTCGACTACCGAAATGACGCGGTACATCTCTTCCTTAGGTTCTCCGACGGCCAATCCTCCAATTGCATATCCATCCAAATCCAACTCAGCGATTTCGCGCATATGCTCAATGCGAAGATCGTCGTAGCAACAGCCTTGGTTAATGCCAAATAAGAGCTGATTGGGGTTGATTGCTTGACCAGATTGTTTTAAGCGCTGCATTTCGGTCTTACACCGTTTCAACCAACGAACAGTACGATCACAAGATGCTTTTGCATAATGATATTCCGCTGGATTTTCCATGCATTCATCAAACGCCATTGCAATTGTAGAACCCAAATTCGCCTGAATCTGCATACTCTGCTCCGGGCCCATGAAAATACGCCGTCCATCCAAATGAGAAGCAAATGTAACCCCTTCTTCGGTAATTTTGCGAAGTTTGGACAGACTGAACACCTGAAATCCGCCACTATCAGTCAAAATAGGTCCATTCCAACGAGTAAAACGATGAAGTCCCCCTAGCATGGCCACTTTATCGTCTCCAGGACGAAGATGTAAATGGTAGGTATTGCAAAGCATTACCTGGCAATCATTGTTCTTTAAATCAAATGCAGATAATCCACCCTTAATTGCGCCCGCCGTCGCTACATTCATAAATGCAGGAGTCTGTACGGTTCCATGAACCGTTTCAAAGCAACCTCTGCGAGCATGATTCTCCGTTTTAATTAAGTGATACATTCCTAATTCCTCTTCCGATTGCAAAGTCAACAATACGCTTTAACTTAACAAGAAAAAACGGAGCAAGTAGTATCACTTGCTCCGACTGTGGAGGTGCCGACCAGATTTGAACTGGTGCATAACGGTTTTGCAGACCGTTGCCTTACCGCTTGGCTACGGCACCATAATATTTTGGCGCTGCAGTATTTGACCACAGCGCCATATGGAGCGGCTTACGAGGATCGAACTCGCTACCTCCACCTTGGCAAGGTGGCGCTCTACCAGATGAGCTAAAGCCGCATTTCTTGCCGCCTTCTCAAGCGGCGAGATTTATTTTAACTGATTTTTTTCGTTTTGTCAACACTTTTTCCCAATTATTTTTCCGTTTTTTTCTCTAAATTGGAAAGCAACTGTCTAAGATCTATTTTATACGTTTTATCGCAAAATTGGCAAGACACTTGGGCGATCGGGTCCTCCTTGACCATTTTTTCCAGTTCGAGCTTTCCAATGGATATCAGCGCTCGCTCTACACGTTCTTTTGTACAGTCGCATCGGTAAAAACTTTGTTGTTCATCTAAAATTTGAGGTGCAAAACCATCCAGAACCCGTTCCATAATTTCTTCCAATTGCATGCCCTGTTGCAACATATGTGTAATGCTGTCCATGCTTTGAACGTTATTCTCAAGGCGAGTAATTTCTTCCTCCGAAGCACCCGGGAGTAATTGTAGCAAATAACCCCCCGCATGCAAAATGGACAAATCCCGGTCAACCAGCACACCCAATGCACAAACGGTAGGGATCTGTTCACTCGTAGCATAATAAGAGGTAATATCTTCAGCAACTTCTCCGCTAATCAAAGGGACTTGTCCTACATAAGGTTCCTTCAGGCCCAAGTCTTTTACAACACTTAAAGTTCCATTATGTCCGATTGCTCCTCCCACATCCAGCTTTCCGTCTGGACGCAACGGCAATTCAACAATCGGATTTTGTATATATCCTTTTACTTCGCCAGAGCCATTCACTACAGCCAGCACCAATCCCGCAGGTCCGTCCCCTTTCATTCGAAGTGTGATAGAATCCGAATCCCGCTTTAATGTCGCACTCATAAGGCTCGCTGCTGTAAGTAATCTTCCCAATGCCGCAGACGTAACCGCACTCGTCTTATGAATACGTTCTGCTTCACGCACAATTTCCGTAGAATCGATTGCATAAAAAACGACCCCACCATTTTCTGAAATGGCCCGCAATAATCTCGCCATATTCATCAAATCTCCTTTTTCAATGCCGTAATCAAATAACGCTCACTGTCCGGGCGCAACGCCCCAAAATTTTCGCCATCACATACTTCTATAATTTGAAGTCCTGCCTGCTGACAAGCCATTTCAATCTCGGGCATAGTGTAATAATATTCTTGAAAAAGCTCCACTTCGCGTGTTGCAGTTTCCTTATCAATGATTTCAATTTGAATATCTGTTAAATGATTTTTTTCATCCAAATGATTGCTCCAAGTACAAAAAACATCTTCTGCTTCTAGTTCAAAAACCTGATTTCCCAACACTTGCTTATGTTTAAATGGAGTATTCATATCAAAAAGCACAATACCACCCGGCTCTACAAAAAGAGCCGCGCGTTTTAATGCTTTCGAAAACTGTGAAAAAGGCCCTATATGATTTAAGGTATCAAAAGTTGAAACGGCCGCACGTACAGTTCCATATAAATCAAGTTCCGTTAGATCTTGGCACAACAAAAGAAGGTTATGTACTCCCTTTTCTTCCGCCTTTTCACGCAAAATGCTCAACATTTCATCCGAAAGATCGACGCCGATCATGTCATATCCATCCTGCGCCAATAGAAGCGTCAAATCCCCCGTTCCACACCCTAGGTCGATGAGAATGCCATCTCGTATGTTAAAGGCATCCAGGCGCTTTTTTAAGGCGCTGTGGAGTGCGAGATAATCTGCATCTTCATTAAACGCATCATAGACGTCTGCAAAAG
>NZ_CAUWGY010000083.1:0-10388 GCF_963558415.1 uncultured Ruthenibacterium sp.
TCGTCAGAAAGGTCGAACAGACTGTCATCTGCAAAAAGAGAGTCGTCGGGTTCAATATCGAGGCCTGCGTCTTCCGGCGCATCCTCAATGCTATAATCGTCGTTCAGCTCGCCCTCGGCCACTACGTCGTCGCCAATGGCGAGGTCGGCTCCGTCAAAGCCCATTTCATCTTCGTCGTAGGTCTGCTTAATGTCGATTTCATTGCCATCCACATCTTGCACACGAACATCCAAAGCAAGGCTCTGCAATTCTTTCATAAGCACACGGAACGCCTCGGGGATGCCAGGTTTCGGAACCGGCTGACCCTTGACGATAGCCTCATCCAGAGCCCAAACCTCCATTTCGCCGAAGCGCTGGCCGCCGAACTGGGCCTTACCACCCAAAGGCTGCTGCGTAACCAGACTGTACGGACCAGTGGAACGAGCATGGATCTTATCATCCACCAAGTGATGGAGTTTCAGATAGTACATATAACCAACGGTAACGGGGTTATCGAACTTCTCACCTGTGCGGCCGTCGTATACGACGCTCTTACCGTCCTCGCTCTTGCCCGCCATGCGGAACATTTCGCGAATATCAGCCTCATGTGCGCCGTCAAAGACCGGTGTCATTACCTTCCAGCCCAATGCCGCGGCTGCATAACCCAAGTGAACTTCCAAAACCTGACCGATGTTCATACGGGACGGAACGCCCAACGGGTTCAGCACGATGTCCAGCGGTGTGCCGTCTTCCAGGAACGGCATATCCTCCTGAGGCAGAATGCGAGACACAACGCCCTTGTTACCATGGCGGCCGGCCATCTTATCACCCACGCTGATCTTACGTTTCTGAGCGATGTAGCAGCGAACCACCTGGCGCACACCGGGTTGCAACTCATCACAGTTCTCCGGAGTAAACACCTTTACATCTACGATAATGCCATACTCGCCGTGGGGCACACGCAAAGAGGTGTCACGCACTTCGCGCGCTTTCTCACCGAAGATGGCACGCAGCAAACGCTCCTCAGCGGTCAGTTCTGTCTCGCCCTTCGGCGTAACCTTACCAACCAGAATATCACCAGCAGAAACCTCTGCACCGATGCGGATGATGCCGCGCTCATCCAAATCCTTCAGAGCCTCTTCACCCACGTTAGGAATATCACGGGTAATCTCCTCGGGTCCGAGCTTTGTCTCGCGGCTCTCGATTTCATACTCCTCGATATGGATGGATGTGTAAACGTCCTCACGGACGATTTTCTCATTGATCAGAACAGCGTCCTCGTAGTTATAACCTTCCCAGGTCATGAAGCCGATCAAAGCATTCTTACCCAGAGAGATCTCGCCGTTCTTGGTTGCGGGGCCGTCTGCCAACACATCGCCCTTTTTGACCTCATCGCCCTTGTTGACGATGGGGCGCTGGTTGATGCAGGTGCCTTGGTTGGAGCGCATAAACTTAATCAGTTCATACTCATCGGTGGTCGTCTTGGAGGTGCGCACTGTGATCTTGTCCGCAGTCACACGCTCTACCACACCGTCGTTCTTAGCAAGGATGCACACGCCAGAGTCGCAGGCAGCCTTGTACTCCATACCGGTGGCCACAATGGGCTGCTCTGTGACCAGCAGAGGTACTGCCTGACGCTGCATGTTAGAGCCCATCAATGCACGGTTGGCGTCGTCGTTCTCCAGGAACGGAATCATGGCTGTTGCGACAGAAACCACCATCTTCGGAGAGACGTCCATGAAGTCAGGACGGCTCTTGTCAACCTCGATGATCTCGTCACGATAACGGCACGAAACACGGTCACGCATAAAGTGACCCTCGTCGTCCATCGGCTCGTTGGCCTGTGCGACGATGTACTCGTCCTCTTCATCGGCCGTCATATAGACCACTTCGTCGGTCACCACGCCACGTTCTTTATCGATCCGGCGATACGGCGCTTCGATAAAGCCGTACTCGTTGATTTTTGCAAAAGTAGCCAAATAGGAGATCAAACCAATGTTCGGTCCCTCAGGCGTCTCGATCGGGCACATACGACCATAGTGCGAATAGTGAACGTCACGGACCTCGAATCCGGCGCGATCACGGGACAAACCGCCCGGGCCCAACGCAGACAAACGGCGTTTGTGTGTCAACTCAGCCAGCGGGTTGTTCTGGTCCATGAACTGGCTCAACGGAGAAGAACCAAAGAACTCCTTGATGGCCGCAACCACAGGACGAATGTTGATCAGAGACTGAGGCGTAACCACTTCCATATCCTGCGCCTGCAAAGTCATGCGCTCACGAATCACGCGCTCCATGCGGGAGAAACCAATGCGGAACTGGTTCTGCAACAGTTCACCTACGCTGCGGATACGGCGGTTGCCCAAATGGTCAATATCATCGGTCGTGCCGATGCCATGAGCCAAGCCATTCAAATAGTTGATCGAAGAGAAAATGTCGTCTACCGTAACGGTCTTGGCAATCAGTTTGTCGTGATTCTTCACGATCAGTTCTTTCTGCTCCTCAACATCGCTGGTCTGATCCAGGATGGCGCACACTTCCGCAAAGTTGACCTTCTCGTCAATTCCGCACTCTGCAGTGTCAAAGGAGAAGAAATCGTTGGCGTTGACTGTGCCATTCGAAATGACTTTTACTTCTTTCTCGTCTACAGTCACATAAACTACGCTTACACCGGCGCGCTCAGCCGCCATAGCAGTCTCCATGGTGATTTTCTCACCCGCAGCAGCAAGCAATTCGCCCGTCAAAGGCGCAATTACGTCGCGGGCAGCAATTTGTCCCGCAATACGCCGGCCGATGGCCAGCTTCTTATTCATCTTGTAACGACCGAACCGAGACAGATCATACCGGCGCGGATCGAAGAACAAACCGTTCAAGTGGCTAGAGGCACTCTCCACTGTAGGAGGCTCGCCCGGACGCAACTTGCGATAAGTCTCCAGAAGACCTTCTTCTTCGCTCTTGGTCGGGTCTTTGGCCAAAGTGGCCTCAATCCGCTCATCATCGCCAAAGAACTCACGAATCTTCTGATCTTCACCAAGGCCCAATGCACGAATCAAAACCGTCACAGGAATCTTACGGTTTTTATCGATACGCACATAGAACACATCGTTGGCGTCGGTCTCATACTCCAACCATGCACCACGGTTGGGGTTCATGGTCGCCGTGAACAGTTCTTTACCAGTCTTATCGTAACTTTTTCCGAAATACACACCTGGGCTGCGCACCAACTGGGAAACGACCACACGCTCGGCACCGTTGTACAAAAACGTACCGGAATCCGTCATCAACGGGAAATCTCCCATGAAGATTTCCTGCTCTTTTACTTCACCGGTCTCCTTGTTCAGCAGGCGGGCGGTCACACGCAGCGGCGCAGCATAAGTGGCGTCGCGCTCTTTGCACTCTTTGATGCTGTATTTGGGCTGGGAATCCAGGCGGTAATCGATGAAGTCCAGCACAAGGTTGCCAGTGTAGTCCTCAATCGTGGAAATGTCACGGAAGACCTCCTTCAGGCCTTTGTCCAGAAACCACTGATATGAGTTTTTCTGAACCTCGATCAGGTTCGGCATATCGATGACTTCATCGATCTTGGAAAAGCTCATGCGCTCGGTTCTGCCAAGTTGTACGGGCTTGACTTTCACCATAATGTACGACCACTCCTCTTTCTCCAACGTTACAGGGCTTACAATTTGCGCACAAACAGCTCGTCTGCTCCATATTTTTCAGCGTTTTGCACAAAGATTTTCGCTGTTTTTGTTCACATGGTGCACACTAAGCCATTATGATACATTCAAGCATTATAACCCATAAAAGGCAAGTCGTCAAGGTGCTTTTTCGAAAAAAAAGTATGAAAAAACCACACTTGGCACGCAAGGCGCCGTGTGTGGTTTTATGTAATCAAAAATCAAGATTTCCATCCAAAAGCATCTGGAAATTGACCTTTTCAAGCTTTTCGTTGATCTCATCGCTGAGTTTTCGGAACACTTGCTGGAAAGCACAAGTACCGGAAGCTCCCCGATTGCAAACCCCATCCTGTGTGCACCGTGATAGATGATAAGGACCCTCTACAGCAGTAATCACATCTTTCAGGTTTACCTCAGACGGGCTATGGGCCAGTTCGTAACCGCCTCGATTGCCCTTGTAGCTGTTTACGATTCCGCTAGCGGCCAGCTTTCCAAGAATTTTGAGAGAAAATCGCAATGTAACACACATTTCCTCACTAATACTGCGGGCATCCCGCCGCGCACCACTTTTGGCCAAACAATAAACAATCCGGATCGCATAATCAGACTCCTGAGTAATATGCAATGGACACACCCCTTTAACTATACTATAACGATTGACTTTAATCATAAAAAAAAGTGCGGCATTTGTCAAGCCGCACTTTCCAAAGAGTCTTTTTCAAGCTTTCATTTTTCTGCGCGTACGCAAAAGCACCGGCACCTCATAGGCCAGCATTACGATCCAGCCGCCCATCTGTGCAAAGGCAATGCCCTCGATGCCAAAATGCGGCGCCAAAATGAAGGTAAAACTCACACGCCCCAGCATCTGTACGGATGTAGAAATCAGCGTCACCTTCAAATCACCCAATCCACGGAAATAGCCCTGAATCCAGTTGGTGCAAGCAGGCATCAAATAAAGCAACGCCATCCAGTGCAGATAACTGGTTCCCATATCTACAACGGTCTCATCTCCGTCCACAAACAGGCTCATGATTCCCCGCGCTGACAGGAGCACCACCACCGCCAACGCCGCCCAGTACACCACTTCCAAAAGTGCACCAGCCCGGAATCCCTGTTCCATGCGATCTTTCTTCCCCGCGCCCCGATTCTGCGCCAAAAAAGTGGTCATGGCATGCGCAATGTTCTGTTGCGGTGTATACGCAAAATCATCCACTCGGTTTACAGCATTAAATGCCGCAATGGTGTCCACGCCCAACGTATTGACGCAGCTTTGCACCAGAAGTTTTCCAATATAAAGCGCCGCCTGCTGCATGGCTGTGACCCAACTGTATCCAATCGTGCGATGGAGCAAATCCGAGCGTGGACGAAGTTGTGACCACCCGGGACGAAGCAAAGGGATCCGGAACCAGACATACCCCGTACACAATACTCCGCTGAATGTCATTGCCAACGCAGTAGCCAAAGCAGCTCCTTGCACGCCCCAATCAAGAACCACCACAAATACATAATCCACAATAATATTGGCGCAGGCAGATGCCGCTACGAAAAACAGCGGTGTGCGAGAATCTCCTACGGCACGCAGCGCACTGGCAAACAAGTTATACAAAAAAGTAAACGGAAGTGCCGCGCACACAATCTGCAAATACAACGCGGCCGATGGCAAAAGGTCCTCGGGAACTCTGGTTAAGCTTAAAAGCGGATGTGCCAATAATCCGCAGCCAAGAACAAGGGCAATCGTAAAGGCCAAACCAGCCGTCAACGATGTACCAATTTCACAGCGCAAAGTCTCTCTATCCTGTGCGCCGAAAAATTCGCTCATCAAAACACCTGCTCCCAAACAGGCTCCTACTACCAGAAAAGTGATGATATTTACCACCGGACCAGCCGCTCCTACTGCAGCCAATGCTTCTTTGCCTACAAACCGTCCTACGATTATAGCATCCGCGGCGTTATAAGTAAGCTGAAACACATTTGCCAATACCAACGGCAATGTGAAACGGACCAGCGGCCGAACGACCGGGCCTTTGGTCATATCTGTTGCCACACTGTTTCCTCCTTAAAAAAGTGGGCCTGCCGGCCCACTTTTCATTTTTATATTCAATCAATCCAAAAAGTCGCGCAATTTTTTGGAACGAGAGGGATGACGCAGCTTGCGCAGCGCCTTAGCCTCGATTTGACGAATGCGTTCACGTGTGACGTTGAACTCTTTGCCTACCTCTTCCAAGGTGCGAGGACGTCCATCCTCCAGGCCAAAACGCAAACGCAACACCTTTTCCTCACGGGGTGTCAAGCTTTTCAGCACGTCGCCCAACTGTTCCCGAAGCAGTGTGTGGCTGGCCGCCTCAGCAGGAACAGGCGCATCTTCGTCAGGAATGAAGTCGCCCAGATGACTGTCCTCTTCTTCACCGATGGGAGTCTCAAGGCTCACCGGCTCCTGGGCGACACGCATGATTTCACGCACTTTGTCGACCGGCATATCCAATTCCTGCGCGATTTCATCCGCAGTGGGCTCATGTCCGTTCCGATGCAAAAGCTGGCTGGAAACTTTTTTTACTTTGTTAATGGTCTCTACCATATGCACCGGAATACGAATGGTGCGGGCCTGGTCCGCAATGGCACGCGTAATGGCCTGCCGGATCCACCAAGTAGCATAAGTGGAAAACTTAAAGCCCTTGGTATGGTCGAATTTTTCCACGGCTTTGATCAGGCCCAGGTTTCCTTCCTGAATCAAATCCAAGAACTGCATGCCTCGTCCCACATACCGCTTTGCGATCGAAACCACCAGGCGAAGGTTCGCCTCAGACAAGCGCTGCTTTGCTTTTTCACCGTCCGGGCCACCATTTTGAATTTTAATGGCCAGGTCGATCTCTTCTTCCGGGCTAAGCAAAGGCACTCGGCCAATTTCTTTCAAATACACCTTAACCGGATCGTCAATCGAAACGCCTTCAGCAGTCAGCGCAGATTCCAACACATCCACAGTGTCCTCGGTCAATGTGAAATCTTCTGCATCTGCGTCTGGTTCTTCTACAATCTCGATATTGTTTGCTTCCAGCGTCTCGTAAAGCTTGTCCACAAGCTCCACTTCAAATCCCATTTCCTCCAAGGTGTCGTTGATTTCTTTGGTCGTCACCTTTCCGGCGCGCTTGCCCTGTTCCACAAGATTCAAAATGACGTTCTTTTTCTCTCCCATAATGACTCCCTTATTTTTGTTCAATCTAATATATGTGTTTTGTTTGCGTTCTATCCTTTTTTATCGCGAAGCATCTGCAAATAACCTGCCAGCTCATCCGCGGTTTTCTGGGCGGCACGACTGGATTCAGGCACGCTGTGCTCAATACGCTCCAAATACATTTCCACATCTTGGCGCGAAAATCCCACATCATAGTTCTGTGCCAGAACTCGGCTGATCAACGCCAATGTCTGCTCAGACACGGTTCCAGCCAAAGAAGCAACATCGACACTCTCACCATTCTGCACCCGCTCCATCAGCAGTGCATATGCCTGGCCCAGACCTTCATCCAAAAAATCCTCCTGTTTGACTCGCCCTGCGGCCAGTGAAGCATAAGAAGGCTCTTTTAAAAGCGCAGCTACCAACTGTTGCTGTGCAAATGCCACTCCCAACGCTTTCTGACCACCTTGTGAAAACGGGACCTTGATTCGACCGCCGACTCCTTCTTCCAGAAGCTGCCGCTCCCGTTCCTGCTTTTGGCGGCGATTGCGCGCACGCACCGCCGACTCCAACTGATTCAAAATTGCCGGCTTTGCTACATCCGTTTCCTGAGAAAGGCGGCCTGCGTACACGTCCCGCTCAGTAGCAGACACATTGCCTGCCAACACCGAGATTGCATCTTTCAAATATCCCACCCGGCCATCGGGTGTTGCCACATCGTATTTCGCCTTGGCCTTCTGCAATGCATATTCGATCGCATTGGCCGAACCATTGAGCAACATTTCAAAGCGATCCGCGCCAAACTTTTTGATATATTCATCCGGGTCCTTGGCATCCGGAATGTTTAAAACCGACACTTTGACATTGGACGCAGCAAACAACTGAATCGCGCGCGCAGTCGCCTTTTGTCCCGCCTCGTCCGAATCAAAACACAACACAACTTCGTCCGCATAATCTCCGATCAGTTTTACCTGCTCGGAAGTGAGCGCTGTACCACAGCCCGCTACCGCCGTATCAAATCCGGCCTGATGCATCGAAATGGCGTCCAAGTTTCCTTCACACAATATGTACCGCCGAGATGCGGATTTCTTAGCCAGATTCATTGCAAAAAGTGTTCGACTTTTCTTGTATACCACTGTCTCGGGACTATTGACATACTTTCGCTGAGGTTTTTCCGATGTGAAATCTCGTCCGCTAAAAGCAATTACGTTGCCCCGCAAATCAATGATGGGAATCATCACTCGATTGCGAAACATGTCATACAAACTGCCTCGATCGCTTTTGCGCACTACACCGCTGGCCAGCATTTCTTCCTCGCTGTAACCACGCTTTCGAAGATAATCACGCATACGGTTAAAACCGTCCGGCGCATAGCCCAATCCAAAACGCGTGATTGTCTTAGGGGTAAGGCCTCGCTTTTCCACCCAATATCGCCGTGCCGCTTTCCCCTCATCGCTTTGCAAGCATTCCACAAAAAAGCGAGCCGCATCTTTGTTGATGGAAAGCACCCGGCTACGTAACCGACCGGTTTTATCGTCTTCATCCGGCAGGGGCATGCCCGCTCGGGAAGCCAAAGTCTTCACGGCCTCTACATAATCCACATTATTGATTTTTTTAATAAAAGTAATTACGTCACCGCCCGCACCACAGCCAAAACAATAAAAAGACTGGGTCTCGGGATACACCACAAAAGACGGCGTTTTCTCATTGTGAAATGGACACAAGCCCGTATGGGTGCGGCCCCTGTGACGAAGTTGTACGTAACTTTGCACCACATCCACAATATCGCTGCGCTGCACGAGCTCTTCTATGTATTCATGCGGAATCACTGACCGTCACCTCCTAATCGGCAAGACTCCATTTAGTCAAAGGAAACCACCGGTTTTCCCTCAGCATTCAGAAGCGGCGTGATGCCGCCGCCCTGGCCTGTCCAATTGATGAGATAGTGGACTCCGGTAACCTTGTCTCGCAAAATACGTACTTCCGTGCTGAATGAAACCGTCTGTTTGTAGACTACTTCAAACCTTTTTTCGTCCATATTTTCCTCCTCAAAGCACCTGCCATTTTTTGGGGACAAACAACTCTTCAAACGTACGAGTAGCGTACTCATCGCTCATGCCGGAAATATAATCCGTCACAGCCCGGTCAGCTCCTTCATTCCAAAAAATATACAGATAGTCCTGCGGCATATGGGTGGGGTGCTCTCGAAAATAGTTGTACAGCTCTTCAATGAGCTTGTCCACCTTCTTTTCTTCTTTTTTGGCTACCCGATCCACGTACACCGTACTGTACATAAAATCATGCAACGCCTCATAAGCGCTGGCCACTTCACCATCCATGCCAATATTCTCAGCACCATGATCAATCATATTGCAGATCATGGAAGTGATTCGTTGAGATTTTGAAGCGCCCAGTACTCGACTGATCTCCCTTGGAATATCCTCATTTCGAAGCACGCCGGCCGCCACTGCATCCTCAATATCATGATTCATATAAGCGATGTGATCCGCATAACGGACAATTTGTCCCTCACGAGTTTCTGCCCAAGCGCCCTTCGTGTGGCACACAATGCCGTTTCGTACTTCCCAGCTTAGGTTGAGCCCTTGTCCGCCCTTCTCCAGCTTTGTCACGACGCGCACGCTCTGTTCATAATGTTTAAATCCGCCCGGACACAGCCTGTTCAATGCGCGCTCACCTGCATGGCCAAAGGGAGTGTGGCCCAAATCATGAGCAAGAGCGATGGCCTCAGTCAAATCCTCATTCAGGCGCAGAGCCCGTGCAATGGTTCGCGCAATCTGGCTAACTTCCAACGTGTGCGTGAGGCGAGTGCGATAATGATCTCCTTCTGGCGAGAGAAAGACCTGCGTCTTTTGTTTGAGCCGCCGAAAGGCTTTGCAATGTATGACGCGGTCGCGGTCCCTCTGATAACAAGTGCGAATCGGACAGGGCGGCTCATCGCGTTCACGCCCCCGGCTGTCTTCGCTGAGCGCAGCATAAGGCGACAACGTCATCCGCTCAATCTCTTGTGTTCGCTCACGCACCGTCATACGCAGGCCTCCTTGCCTGAAAAAAATGTTCCATATACTCTATACGACACAAATGCGCGATTTCCCTTGTGTATTTTGTAAATTTTTTGTTTTCGACTAAAAAGGCGCGTGATAAGGGTCAGAAATTTGAATATCCGCGGCGCCACGGCACAATTGCTGCACTTTCGGTACAAGTGCCTGCTCTGTACCTGCCAACATCACAAACGGCAAAGTCACTTTATCAGTAAATTGAGCTTCTTCCAGTTTAGCTCCCTGTTCCGTCAAAAGTTTGACTGCGGTTTCGTACAGCGGATATTCCACCGTCCATGTGCCACGCACGCACACGCGCACACACACGACCTTTGCCCGGGCAATAGCCGCAGACGCGGCCGCTGTATATGCTCGCACCAAACCGCCTGTTCCCAACAGCGTACCGCCAAAATACCGGGTCGTAACCACAATGCAGTCCACCAAACCCGCATGGCGAATGGCTTCCAGTGTCGGAAGGCCGCTGGTCTTGGCCGGCTCACCGTCGTC
>NZ_CAUWGY010000084.1:0-10010 GCF_963558415.1 uncultured Ruthenibacterium sp.
TGACGCTCTTTTTTGGTGGTCAAAGCCTTCATAATTGGCGGTTGAATAATCGGTACAAGCGCCATATAGCTATACGCAGCCACCGCAATTGCACCCAACAAATGCGGTGCCAATTGACTAGTCACAAAGATAGCAGTCGGGCCATCCGCACCACCGATAATGCCGATGGAAGCAGCCTCCGGACCAGTAAAGCCCAAAAATTTAGCACCAATGTAAGTAGTAAAAATACCCAACTGAGCAGCAGCGCCCAACAACAGACTCTTGGGATTGGAAATCAGTGGTCCGAAATCCGTCATTGTTCCAATGCCAAGGAAAATCAACGGAGGATAAATGCCAAGTTTTACGCCCAAATAAAGCATATCAGCCAATCCGCCCTCATTGAGCACGCTGACAAAGTCCGGGTGGCCTGATTCCGTTAAGAAAAATTCCATATGGATAATATCGCCAAACGGAAGGTTTGCAAGCAACATACCGAAAGCAATCGGCAGAAGAAGCAACGGTTCAAACTGTTTTACAATTGCCAAATACAACAGAACACAGGCAATAATAATCATAACAAGATAACCCGGATTTTGAAAAATCCCCATAAATCCGGATTCATTTGCAATTCCGGTAACAGCATCCAAAAAGCCTTGCATGTTTCACACTCCTTCTAAACTTAAAAGGGATCGGTATAAGAAGCCACGCCAGCCTGAGCCCACGCGTTCCGTCCCGTTTTTACACGTTTCAACGAGCGCAATGTATAACGGTTTCCACCGTCCATGCATGCGATAGATGCCACAATGGCAGCCACAACTTCCTCGGGAATTCCCGCTTCTACAACCGGAGCCTTCGCAATCGGTTGCACAACTGGAGCCTTCTCAACCGGAGCAGCGTTTTTCGCCTTAGCGGTCTTTTCAGCCTTCTTCTTATCAATGGAAGAAAAAATAACACCTTCTAACGTGATGATCAAATACAACAAAATCAACACGCCAAACACCAAAACCAGACCTGTTACAACCACGACACCTACTGATGGTTCCCCTTCTAGGTTGTTCATCGCCGCCGCAACGGTCAGCAATGGAGCAAAGTCCATAAAACTACCTCCCTGTTTTTCACGATATCTTTTTATATTATAGTGGAAAACTCTTTTACTTGCAACCGTATTTTTTCATTCTTGTTAAAAAAATCGCAATATTTTTTTCTTTTTTTACATCTTTCAAAAAGAAAATGCGAGGGCAATTTTAGTTTCCCTCGCATAATTCAATCAAACGTGCTAAAAACACAGTCAAATTGAGTCGTCATTAAAAATATTACATATATGTGCTATTTTTTCACTATCCGCTTGCTCAGAAAAAAGATATCCTCTCTTGTTCATCTCTCCAAGAAGTTCTAATTGTATATCCTGTTCTTCTGCCATCAGTTTTAACATTTTATTCTTCGTGCTTTTATTCGTACAGATATTCATATATTCCGTATAACATTGCGCAAGCATTCGCTGAGTCATAAGCGCATCTTGCATTTTTACGGATTCATCCAAAGCTAAATCTCCCCCTGTCTTTGCAATTCCTCCAAAAGCGAGTTATAGTGCTCTATTTGTCGCTGAATTATATCCTCATATAATTCTTTCAAAGCCAAGTCCTCACAAGTCTGCGCATATGCTTTGTACTTTTTTACACTGGTTCGTTCATACAATAAAAGTTTCGAAAAGCACGATAACTCCTCAATTGACATTATTTCACCCATACCTTTTCTTCCTTTCTTTTGTATTATCCCCAGTCAGAAAAAAACTATACAAAAAAGCCCCACGGAAAAACCGTGAGGCTTAAAATTCTTATAGAATTAATACATGCCGCCCATGCCGCCCATACCAGCACCTGCCGCAGCAGCCGCTGCAGCCGGCTCCTCAGGCTCATCAGCTACAAGACTCTCAGTGGTCAGAACCATAGCGGCAACGCTTGCAGCATTTTCCAATGCTGAACGAGTTACCTTCGTCGGATCCACAATGCCCGCCGAAATCATATCGCCGTATTCTTCAGTCTGGGCGTTGAATCCGTAATTGACCTCACCGGAAGTCATAATTTTATCGATAATAACGCTGCCTTCCAAGCCAGCATTTGCCGCAATCTGACGCAAAGGAGCTTCCAGAGCTTTGCGGACAATCTTCGCACCTGTGCGCTGGTCACCTTCAAGACTTTCAATCACTTTTTCCACTGCGGGAATTGCGTTGATCGGAGCAGTGCCGCCACCAGCAACAATGCCCTCTTCCACAGCAGCCTTTGCCGCATTCAAAGCATCTTCAATGCGCAATTTTTTGTCTTTCATTTCAACTTCGGTAGCAGCGCCAACTTTAATGACAGCTACACCACCGGACAGTTTGGCCAAACGCTCTTGCAGTTTCTCTTTGTCAAAGTCGCTGGTTGTAACATCCATCTGCGCACGAATTTGCCCAATGCGTGAAGCGATGGCCTCTTTGTCACCCATACCATCCACAATAGTGGTATATTCTTTGGTCACTTTCACCTGACGAGCACGTCCCAACATTTCCATAGACGCATCTTTCAGTTCGTAACCCAACTCTTCGCTAATTACAGTGCCGCCCGTAAGAATAGCAATATCCTGCAGCATCTCTTTACGACGATCACCAAAGCCAGGAGCCTTTACCGCAACAACTGTAAAGGTACCACGCAGACGGTTCACAATCAAAGTAGACAGGGCCTCGCCCTCCACGTCCTCGGCAACGATCAACAGCTTTTTGCCGGACTGAACAATCTGCTCAAGCAACGGCAGAATGTCTTGAATGACACTAATCTTTTTATCCGTAATCAGAACATAAGCATCATCCAGCACCGCTTCCATGCGCTCTGTATCTGTGACCATATACGGAGTGATATAACCGCGGTCAAACTGCATGCCTTTTACCACTTCAGAGTAAGTTTCAGCCGTCTTGCTCTCTTCAATAGTAATTACGCCATCTGCAGAAACTTTCTCCATTGCCTCAGCAATTAAATTACCGATGGTCTCGTCACCGGCAGAAACAGTCGCTACACGAGCAATATCAGCGGTGCCATTCATCGTTTTGCTATTGGCCTTAAATGCATCAACCGCAGCTACAACTGCTTTCTGCATACCGCGCTTTACATCCATGGGATTTGCGCCAGCAGCTACGTTCTTCATGCCCTCTGTAACAAGAGCCTGTGCCAGAACAGTTGCCGTAGTAGTACCATCACCGGCGGCATCGTTCGTCTTGGTAGCAACCTCACGCACCAACTGTGCTCCCATATTTTCGAAAGCGTCTTTCAGCTCAATCTCTTTAGCAATGGTAACGCCATCATTTGTAATCACAGGAGAACCAAACTTTTT
Source organism: uncultured Ruthenibacterium sp. (assembly GCF_963558415.1). Lineage (NCBI taxonomy): Bacteria > Bacillati > Bacillota > Clostridia > Eubacteriales > Oscillospiraceae > Ruthenibacterium > uncultured Ruthenibacterium sp. The sequence goes on from NZ_CAUWGY010000084.1 coordinate 3,343, forward strand.
TCCCAAAACGACATTACGACCTTTAGGTCCCAATGTAATTTTGACCGTATCAGCCAATTTATCAATACCAGCGCTGAGCGCTTTACGGGCTTCTTCGCCCATCAGTAACTGCTTTGCCATTGTTCATCTACTCCTTTATCTTCTCACTTATTTTATTCGCACACAGCAAGAATATCAGACTGGCGAACAATTACGCATTCTTCGCCATCCACCTTAACTTCTGTTCCAGCATACTTGGCAATCAGCACCTTGTCGCCCGGTTTGACTGTCATCACAACTTCGTGTCCATCTACATTACCGCCTGGTCCCACGGCAATTACTTCGCATACCTGCGGTTTCTCTTTTGCGGCTCCCGTCAAAATAATACCACTCTTCGTGGTTTCCTCCGCTTCTACATTTTTAATGACCACACGGTCAGCAAGAGGTCTGATTTTCATTGCAAATTCCCCCTGATATTAAAGTTTCCGTTTTTAGCACTCTATTATCTTGAGTGCTAAACATATTGTACCCCATTTTACGGAAAAATCAAGAGGGGAAAATAAAAATTTTTTATGAACAAAGACAAAAAAGCCGCGAAAATAAACCGCAGCTTTTTTGATATGAAAGATCACAAACAATATTCATACATTTCGAGTTCGTTTCCAGTTTTCCCAAACGATATTAGGAAGAACAAAATTTGCCGCTTTCGGCATCACGATAGCATCCAAACGAGATGCCGGCTCACATTCACCATCCACATTAATAATAACACTCGTTCGATTTACCGGGGCAATGTGAACCTCTTGCGCACGAAAATATAGCATCACATTTTTCAAATCCGGTACGACCATTCCATCTTGATCAATATGTCGCCCTTCTTTATACTTGGATAAAACACCTGCAATTCGCAGCCTGCTCATTTTTCTTACTAAAATAACGTCTAAAATACCATCCTGCAAATCTGCGCTCGGCGCCGCCCGAAATCCCCCACCATAATAAGAACCATTACAAACAGTAGCAATCAAGAACTCATCTTCAAATACCTTATCATCGATTTCCACTCGTAAAAGCTGTCCAATCGGCCTACACAAATTTTCGGCAATTGATAAATTATAAGCCATACTCCCACCGCAAAACGGAATACGACGATATTTGGGAATATTGTAGGCAACCTTTGCGTCGATCCCTACCGAGCAAATGGCTGCCGAAATACCTTTTGAAGTCCGCATTAAGTCAACCGGAATAGCCGTACCTTTAATCTGTTCTTGCAAATTAAGGAAATCATGTAACTTCCCAAAATTTCTCACATAATCATTTCCTGAACCGCATGGAACACTCGCCACTTCTGCTTTTGAATTTCCGGAAGACAGCACTCCTTCTAAAACCTCATTCAGTGTTCCGTCCCCACCACAAGCATAAATACGAACTTGTTCTGCTGCGCGTGCATACTCATATGCTAAATCAACAGCATGACGATGCGACTGTGTAATTTCGACACGATATGAAACGCCACATTTCTTTGCCTGCTCAATAATTTGTGGCACCAAATGCAAACTTGCATCCGCTTTTCCCGAAACAGGGTTTACAACAAAAATATGTTCCATCCTTACCACACCTTTTCATATCTCCCTTCCTATCATACTGTATTTTAACAATGGATACAAATACTTTTTCTACACATACTATTTTAAAGTATTGGAAGGGAGTATTTTCATGGAGCTTATTGCAATTTTTTTCACCAGTCTTGGGTCCCTTGCCGCAATGTTTCTTTTAACAAAACTGATGGGACAACGCCAGGTGAGTCAAATGAGTATGTTTGATTATGTGAATGGAATTACAATCGGCTCCATTGCAGCAGAATTCGCCACCAGCTTAGGTGGAGATTTTTTAAAGCCTCTTATTGCAATGATTGTTTACGCCATTGCCGCTCTTGCAATTTCGCTTCTTAGTTGCAAATCACTTGTTCTAAGAAAATTTTTTAATGGGAAACCCATCGTTTTATTTGAAAACGGGAAAATTTACGAAAAAAATCTTATTGCCGCCAAAATGGATATCAATGAGTTTCTCACACAATGTCGAGTAGGAGGATATTTTGATTTAAAAGATCTGGCCTGTGCCATTTTAGAAACCAACGGAAAAGTAAGCCTGCTTCCTAAATCTTCTAAACGCCCCGTTACTCCAGAGGACATCGATCTTACCCCTTCACAAGAATATCCTCCTGTCAATATCATTATTGATGGCATATTAATAAATGAAAACCTCAAATATACCGGCAATGATAAAACTTGGCTCGAAAAAGCGCTTAATGCACAACACATTAAGCAAAAAGACGTTTTTCTCGCCACTTGTGATTCACAAAATAAGTTGACCGTATATAAAAAAACTGGACACGCTGTGCGTCATGACATTTTCGAATAAAAAAGGGACGGAAAAATCCGTCCCTTTTTTATTTAAAAATCTTATTTGCCGAAATAACGGTTCAACAGGCCTTCAAAAGCACGTCCATGACGAGCCTCATCGCGTGCCATCTCATGAACGGTGTCATGAATAGCATCCAGTCCCAGTTCTTTTGCCTTTTTAGCCAAAGCAGTTTTGCCAGCAGTAGCACCGTTCTCGGCCTCTACGCGCATCTCCAAATTCTTCTTCGTAGAATCCGTAACTACCTCGCCCAGCAGCTCAGCAAATTTAGCCGCATGTTCAGCCTCTTCATAAGCTGCCTTTTCCCAATACAGACCGATTTCCGGATAGCCTTCACGATGAGCAACACGCGCCATAGCGAGATACATACCAACCTCGCTGCACTCACCATTAAAGTTATCGCGCAGGCCCTGCAGAATCTCAGGATCAACGCCCTGTGCAACGCCAACCACATGCTCTGCAGCCCAGCTCATTTCACCTTTCTGCTCTTGAAATTTCGAAGCGGGAGCTTTGCAAATCGGGCAAACAAAATCGGCGGGAAGGCTCTCACCTTCATACACATATCCACAGACGGTACATACAAATTTAGACATTGTTCGTTCCTCCATAAAATTCATTTTATCAACTTTAATGTTTACAAGCATTGCTGCTGTAATTAATATAGCACCGCCATCTATTAATGTCAAGTACTTATTAATATTTTTTCTCAATAGTGCCAAAATTTATTTTTTGGAGAGTAGGAAGAATTGTTTTCAGCGTTGCGGCAGTGACAGTTCCCATTATCAATCCAGAAATGAGAAGAACCGGAAGATAAAAAAACGTATAAATCGATTGGGTCAAAATCACATTTAACAATAAAAGCTGTCCAACATTATGCGCAATCGCACCACTGACCGATACAACAAAATACGTTTTTTCTTTCAGCAATTTTCGAATCACAAGCATTACAACCAACGCGCTCAATCCGCCAGCTAGACTCAATGCACCCGCCAAAACTCCCCTGGTAATCAAGACAAAAAACGATTTTAAAACCACAAGCACCAATGCCTGTCTTGCACCTAGAAAAAAAAGTGAATACATCACAACGATATTCGCCAACCCCGGTTTCACCCCCGGCGGCAAACCCAAAAAAGGGGTAACGAGGCTTTCAATAAGAGAAAACGCAATTGTTAAAGCAAACAGCATCCCTAATAAAGCCACTTGCCGTGCCTTTCCTGTTTTCATTCTACATACACCACTTGATATTCATCCGAAAGTAATTCCAGTGAAGATTCAAAAGCCGTTGAAGCGTACAGAACGCCATCTTCGCACAACATAATTGCCGTTACGCCATCCTTCATGTACTCCAATGTTTTTTCTTTTCCAAGCACATAAAGAGCAGTGGAATAAAAATCCGCTTGAGCCCCATTTTCGGACAGCACTCCTACCGACAAAATATCGCTTTCAGCAGGCCAGCCTGTTCGCGGATCCAATATATGCTGATACCGCACACCATCCTGTTCAAAATATCGTTCGTATCCACCAGATGTCGAAAACACTGCATCCTTCAAATCAAAAGAAACAATGGCACTCTCCTGATCTCCTTCCGGGTCGCGAAATCCAATTCGAAACGGCGTGCCATCCGGCTTAGTTCCTTTTGCATAGATAGTACTTCCACCCAGATTCAAAAGTGCATGCTCTATTTCCAGATCTTCATAAACTTCACGAGCCACATCACAAGCCGCCCCCTTGGCAATCCCGCCAAGATCTACCGCCTGTCCGGAGCGAAGCAACATGGCCTGTCCATCTTGTAAAATCAGAGAATCATCATCCACCAGAGGAAGAAGCTCATCAATTTCTGCCTGTGTCAAAACCCTTGGCTGATCCGTGGTAATTCCCCAAGCCAAAGTAAGCGGCGCAATCGTGAGAGCAAAAGCATCCGGAACTTGTTCACACAAATCTTTTGCCTGCTTTAAAATACAATAAGTCTCATCCGAAACTTCTACAGCTTCTTTTCCTGCCGCCTCGTTCAACCGGGCAATATCGCTATCCGACTGATAGAGAGACAGTTCCTTTTCCATGTCTGAAATACGGTTTTGAACTTGTTCAATCGCCTCTTGTGCCTGAGGACCATATACATCCTGCTGCATAACAGTATCCATAATAAAGGTAGCATTGTGAACCGATTGATTTGCCACTTCCCTTGCCCGCAGCCAAAACCCTCCGCCTGTTAACACAAGCAGAATGCACAGGGCACAAACCACTCGAAGAAAAATCTCTTTTTTTCGCATATTTCCACGCTGCGCTTTCCCCAAGATTAATAAGTTGATTGTAAAAGTGTTTTTTCCTTCTGTCAAGCGGTGGCGTTGTATCGATGAATAAAAGCTTTGAAAATGTTCATACTGTGGAAAAGGCCTTGCAAATATTTCCAAAGTCATGTACAATAACACTAACTTGCTTTTTAATACTTTATTTAAAAGAGAGGGCTCTAAAATGAAACGTTTCTTTGCTGTTTTGGCTGCACTCTGCCTTTGCCTTGGACTTCTTTGTGCTTGCGGTGGTTCAGCCACTTATGACGTAAAAGAAGTTGCCAGTGCTGTTGAAAGCGTTTGTAATATTGAAAATCCCAAAGATATCGAACAAGATGATTTGATCTATTCCATGAATCTGGCAGAAGAAGATTTCTTGGAATTTTCCGGTCAGCAAACCTTGACCAATGGTAAACCCGGTACGGTTTTGGTTGTAAAGGCGGCCGACGGAAAGGCGGAAACGGTGAAAACTCAATTGGAAGCCTATCGCGACGGAATCGTTGCAACATGGGAAAATTACAAGGATGATTTTCCAATTGGATATGAGCAGACGCAAAATGGCCGCGTCGTTGTAAAGGGCGATTATGTGGTTCTTGCCATTGCCGGTGAGGGCGTAGATTATTCTGCGGTAGATACGGCAATTGATGAGGCCTTGAAATAAACGACCTGGGAAGCCGGTACCATTTGTACCGGCTTCCTTTTTGATATTCCTTTTGAAACAAATTTGAAGGAGCTCGATTCATGGTATTCAGTACGATTCTATTTGTTTTTCGATTTCTTCCGATTACCCTTGCCCTCTACTATTTGGCTCCTGCCAAATGGAAAAATACAGTTCTTTTTTTATGTAGTCTGGTTTTTTATTCTTGGGGAGAAGTACGTCTTTTTCCCGTTATGGCAGCGGCAATTCTCATCAACTATACAGCCGGACTTGGTATAGAACGTTTTTCTCAGAGCCCAAAGGCGCGCAAAGTGTTTTTGCTTTACAGCATTGTGGGTAGTTTGGGCATGCTTGTTTTTTTCAAATATACCGACTTTTTTATTACAAACATCAACGCCTTGACCGGCCTGAATATTCCATTGCTTGAACTGACACTGCCTCTTGGAATCAGTTTTTATACATTTCAAACCATGAGCTACTCCATTGATGTTTATCGAAATGACGTAAAGGCAGAACACAACATTATTGATTTTGGAGCATATGTCGTAATGTTCCCGCAATTAATCGCTGGTCCTATCGTCAAATATCGAGATGTCTCCGATCGTCTTCATGTTTTACATGGACGCATCACCTTGGATCGCGTCGATGAAGGAATCACACTTTTTATTTTTGGTCTTGCAAAAAAGGTATTGTTAGCCGACGGTATTAGTCGCCTATGGTATGACATTGTTGGACAATCTTCTTCAGACAGTGTTATCGGATTGGCCAACGCGTCCACACCTCTTGTATGGCTTGGCCTTCTTGCTTATTCTCTTCAAATCTATTTTGATTTTTCCGGTTACTCAATGATGGGAATTGGAATGGGAAAAATGCTTGGATTCGATTTCCCGCCGAACTTTGATTTGCCATATATTTCCCGCAGCATTACAGAATTTTGGCGCCGATGGCATATGACTTTATCCGGATGGTTCCGGGAATATGTGTATATTCCTTTGGGCGGAAACCGAAAGGGTCTAAAGCGTCAGTTAATTAATATTTCAATTGTTTGGTTTTTGACGGGATTTTGGCATGGCGCAAACTGGAATTTCATTTTTTGGGGACTTTACTATTGTATTCTATTAATGATTGAAAAGATTTGGCTGCTTCCCCATTTGAAAAAAGGAAAAATCTGGCCGCATTTTTACACAATGTTTTTAGTTGTAATTGGATGGGGTTTGTTTGTCGGCAGTGATTACGGAGTGTCTCTTTCTTTGCTTGTGAACAAAATGTTTGTTCCTTCCGGCGGCGTATCGGCACTCTATTATTTGAGAAACTATGGTGTTTTG
>NZ_CAUWGY010000085.1:0-9787 GCF_963558415.1 uncultured Ruthenibacterium sp.
GGGATCAATTGCATTTGTTTGCTGAAAATAATGCAATAAAAGAGATGGATTCAATGTAAAGGAATTGCCTGTCGGAAGCACTACGCGAGCAAAAAGTCCTTCTTTGCGATGGGTATATTCTATATTGGGGAGATATACCTTTAAATCAATTTCCTTTTGCTTTCCCTTTTTTCCTTGCTTGATCACCAATGCGCGCTCCGCCTGATTGTACGCTTCAAATGCCTCCTTTACAATTTTTGCATGTTCCGAGTGCACCTGAAAGCTGTAAATTCCATAGGCAATTTCATTGGCGCTACGCCCCGCAAGTTCCAATTTGACTACATCGATTCCGCTGGGCAAGCATTTCTGCAGCAAATTTTTTGCCATTGACCAGTCCCAATTTTCTTTTTCACTTTTAAAGTCCATGGACTCTACTAGACTTTCCTGTCCCAAAGCCAAAGGCGCTGCAAACGTCATATAAATATGCGGATTAAATCCTTGCGTATACCAAACTGGTAGGCCTGACCTTTTTAATGCTCGCTGCATAACACGCTGCAAATCCAAAAGCGATATATAAGCAGCTTCTCCTGTTTTAGTAAACCACAGACGAATTGTAATCAAAGCAGGCACCTCCTCCCAGCAGGCTGTTTGCCCCGCAACCCGCGCAGGAACGGTTACACGGTTGCGTTGTCTTTCCTTCAAGAGCTTTTTTATACTCGCGAATCAGATAATCCTTTGTAACCGCATAGTCGAGGTGTTCCCAAGGCGTGATCTCATCCAATGCAATAAACCGATTTGCATAAAAGGCGGGGTCAACTTTTAAATCTTTGAATACTTCCATCCACGTTTCGTATAAAAAATGGTCGTCCCATCCATCAAAATAACAACCACGACGATATGCTTCTAAAAGAACCTTTCCCAGTCTGCGATCTCCTTTGGCAAATACAGCTTCTAAAAAGCTCGTTCTGCTATCATGATAGCTAACACTAATTTTTCGACTGCGCACACACCGAAGCAAATGTTGCTGCTTTTCTCTTAAAGTTTCCTGCGTATCTTGCGGAACAAATTGGAAAGGCGTATGCGGCTTTGGAACAAAACAAGCAACACTAATAGACACCTGAACGCCTTTTCCCTTAGGATGCTCTTGACTGTAATATAAATCTACAATTTTCTGCGCAGTTTCTGCAATTCCAGCAATATCGTCCATTGTCTCTGTAGGCAAGCCCATCATGAAATACAATTTGACCGCCGTATATCCCGAGCGAAAAGCCAACGTACACCCACGTTCAATTTCATCCCAAGTAACGTTTTTGTTAATCACGTCTCGCAACCGCTGTGTACCGGCTTCCGGCGCAAAAGTCAATCCGCTTTTTCGGACCCTTGTGGTTTTTTCCACTAAACTCTCCGAAAAATTGTCAATTCGAAGAGATGGAAGCGACATACTCACATGCTCATCCTGCGTCCAACTCAACATATCGTCCAACAGTACTTCTAACTGGCTATGATCACTGGTTGAAAGAGATGTCAACGAAATTTCATCATATCCCGTGTTATTGCACAATTCCTTCCCTGCACAGCTCAACATGTCCGCATCTCGCTCGCGCATAGGACGATAAAGGAATCCTGCCTGGCAGAAGCGGCATCCGCGCACACACCCTCGGAGAACCTCAATTTGAGCACGGTCATGCACCGCTCCAATCATAGGCACTACAAAATGTGTAGGCAGAGGCTGACTGTTCATATCTTGGATAATTGCCTTACGCACAGTTGCAGGAGCTCCCTCGTTGGCCTGGATCTTTTCAATCCGACCATCAGGAAGATAGGACACCTCGTATAAAGAAGGCACATAAACACCCTGTATTCTAGAAAGCTGAACCAGAATTTCGTGTTTCGTTAGTCCTTTCTTACGGCCTTGAATAATTGTATCGCATACAGCGGGGAGCTGAATCTCACCCTCGCCCAACATAAACAAATCAAAAAAATCCGCCAAAGGTTCTGGATTGCACGCACAAGGGCCACCTGCCACAATAAAAGGATCTTGTTCGGTGCGCTGGCTGGCAAGCATCGGAATATGCGCTAAATCCAGCATTGCCAAAATATTGGTGTAAGAGAGCTCATATTGAAGCGTAAAACCCACCACATCAAACTGTGAGACAGGGTCTTTGCTTTCCAGAGCATACAAAGGAATATCATTGTCTTCCATAGCCTTTTTCATATCCAGCCACGGCATAAAAACGCGTTCACACCAAATATTCTCTCTCTGATTTAAAATTTCGTACAAAATTTTCATTCCCAAAAAGGACATGCCTACTTCATACGTGTCAGGAAAACAAAATGCAAACCGAAGATCCAACTTTTCCTTATCTTTATAAATGCATCCAGGCTCACCGCCCGTATAGCGGCCGGGTTTTTGAACATTAAGCAAAACCGAGCGAAGTTCTGTAATTTCTGGCATTCGTCCAACCTCTTGTTCCATTCTATCTACAAAGTTGGAAATATTATATCATAGTTCTTCATCCATTACAAACAAGACAATCTTAAGACGATAACTGCTGCATCCAAAGATATGCCGCCGCCAAAAAGGCTGCCATACGAGAAGTCATCGGCAATGGCAAAAAGAAAACGCCGCCGAAAACAACCGCCGCTAAAAAAATTGCCAATATCCTTTCTACACGTATGACGGCTTCTTGTCGATGGGCCGGAAAACAATTTTGCAACAATCGCGCGCCATCTAACACTCCAACCGGAAGCAAATTGTATACACCTGTGCAAAGACTTACACACGCCAAAAAATAAACTCCATAACTTGCCTGATAATAGGTATATCCATATAGCGCCGCCGAAAGGATCATATTGGCTAAAGGTCCCGCAAGCAAAACCCAATTTTCCTGCTTTGTGCTAATACAGTGTGTTTCTTTCAAGGAAATTCCACCCACATGAAATTGGATAGGTGGAAAACGCCCGGTAATCCCCCAATAAACTAAAATATGCCCCATCTCATGCCATACGCTACAAAACAACGCCATACGTAAAAAACCCAGTGGATCAAATAAAAGCCCAACCGCTAGACATGCACATACAACCACCGGTTGGACACTGATGCTCCAATTCATTCAAACAACTCCGGAAAATTGGGAGAAGGATCCATTCGCATACCATTTACAATCAGTTCAAAATGAAGATGTGGTCCAGTGGAATAGCCCGTCGTTCCTACTGTTCCCAAACGCTGAGCCATTGAAACAGTTTCTCCTGCTCTTACAAAAATACAAGCCATATGTTGATAGAGTGTCTGTATTCCATTGGCATGACGAACAATCACAAAGTTTCCTCTTTCGGAATTGTATCCAGTCCTCACAACCTGACCATCTTGAAAGCAGTCTACCGATGTCCCCATCGCTGCAGCAATATCCAATCCTGCATGGAAATCATCTTCTCCATCAATTGGATTGTCACGAAATCCGTATCCTGAGGTGAGAACCCCCGATACAGGCATTTGAAACGAATCTTCTACGTTAAATGTTTCCAAAGTGGCACCTTCGGGTACTTCTTTTTTCAAGTTGGAAATTTTCCATATTCCTCCCTGACCTGTGAGTTCACCCGTGTCCAATTGATCCAAAACATCCTGTGCTTTTCTTCTCAATTTTTCAATTACTTGGTCTGCGAAGTGTGAAAACGTTGTCGTGCTTGAAAAAGAAATTCCATTTTCGACCACTGCATGATACTGATCCTGTGCATTTGCCCAATAAGGTGCTCCTGTACTTTTAGAAAACAAAACAAATGCAGCCATTACTGCACAAAGAAGGATCTGAATTCCCAGTAAATGCTCTTCCTTCCCAGTATTTTCCTGTTTCGGTGGTTTTTCTTGCGATTTGGGGTAAAGCTCTCTTACTTGAGTTTCATTTTTCTCCCACATAATGACGGCCCGCCTTTTCTGAAAAAATCCTAACTATGTATATGCCGCCTGTCCAAGTAAAAAGAACGACGGCCAATAGGCCGTCGTTCCAATGATTAATTAAAGACTTTTCCAGAGGCGAGAAAGCGAACTCCAAAGATTCGCCGTTCCCGACGTACGTTCCTGTTTTTTTCGTTTATGAAAAGCTGCCTTTTCGCGATGTTTTAAAATACGTTTTTCCGTAGAAGATACTTGTAACATTCCAGACCGTGGCCAAGTATTCTGCAAAATCTTATACATGTCTAGTTGACTGTCAACCAATGGTTCCGTCTCATTTCGACGAACCTTTCGGTAAGTGCCATCCGGTAGCATTTCCTTTGCGTTGACATTATCCCGCAATTGCATTTGCAACATTTGCCACAATTCTTTTCGAATGTTTACATCCTTAATTCGAACTCCTACTTCCACACGGCGTTCCGTATTCCTGGTAAGAAAGTCTCCAGATGCAATGCAAATACGCGCATCTGGCCAAACCCCAAAAGCGTATACTCTCTCATGCTCTAAATAACGTCCTACAATGCTTCGAATTTGCACATTTTCTGTTTTCCCAGGCACACCGGCTTTGATACAACAGATTCCGCGTACAATCATCTGAATCGGAACTCCCGCACAAGAAGCTTCCGAAATTTTTTCAATAATCTCACGGTCACTTATAGAATTGCACTTAATGATAATCCCTGCCGGCCGCCCCTCTTTTTTCGCTTGGATTTCACGATCCATTTCCTGCAATAAAATACTTTTAAAGCACAAGGGAGCCACCAACAAATTTGCTACTGTGTCCGTTAGCCGTTCGATTGCCAAATTATGAAACACCGTGGAAAGCTCTGTTCCGATTTGGGGATCCGATGTAAGGAAAGAAAGATCCGTATATTGCTCAGAGGTTTTTTCATTGTAATTTCCAGTACCGATTTGAGAAATATATTGCAGCTTCTCTCCTTTTCTCTTCGTAATTAACGTCAACTTCGAATGAATTTTATAAGCATCAAATCCATAAATAACGGTACAACCGGCCTCTTCCAGTTGTTTGGAAAAATCGATGTTGTTTTGCTCATCAAATCTCGCACGAAGTTCCACCAGAGCCACAACTTCTTTTCCGTTTTCAGCCGCAGCAATAAGCGCTTCTATAATTTTGGATTCATGGGCTACACGGTAAAGTGTCATTTTAATCGAGATTACATCCGGATCGTTTGCCGCTTCATTCAACAGGTGAATAAATGGGCGCATGCTTTGGTATGGATAGGACAAAAGCACATCCTGTTTTTCTACTGCTCTTGTCAAACTAAATCCAGCCGGAGGAAGCATCGGCCGCCGCACAGGATAAAAAAGCTGTGGATTGGAACCTTTTGCTAATTTGGCAGAAATCTTGAACCCAAACGATAAATCCAGTGGAGCTTTTTGTGCAAATATCTGTTTCGTCGGAATTACAAGCTTTTGTCGTAAATAAGAAACGATTTCCTCTGGTGCATGCAAAGATGTTTGCAAACGAACTGCCGCTAATTTTCTTCTTTTACGTAAGAGCTCACTCATTACATCACGGTAATCCACATCGTGATCGAACATTCCTTCATCCACCGTAATATCCGCATTACGTGTAATACGAAAGAGACAACGGGATTGAATTGTATTTTTTCCAAACACGATTGCCGCAAAATGCTCAATCAGCTCTTCCACCAAAGCAAAAGCTATTTTCCCCTCCATCGGAATAAAAACAATCCTCTGAAATTGATTGCTTATTGGGATGAGACCAAACGAAGATTGTGTTTGATTTTTTGATTTTAACATTGCCCCCAAATACATTTCCTGATTACGCAAAAACGGAAAAGGGTGCCGACGGTCAATGATCTGAGGGGACAAAAGAGGAAAAATTTCCTGAAGAAAATAAATTTTCCAAAAATGCTCTTGTTTTTTTTCCAACTTGGAAAAATCGATCTTTTGATATCCAAGGGCATCCAGTTTTTCATAAAGATGTCCTATAATTTTATCGCAATGCTGCTGAAGTTCTGCCACTCTAGGCATAATAGCATCCAGTTGTTGCGCCGGTGTCATTCCCGTTTTATTCTCTTTAGCTGTTTCTTTCAGCAATGTACGATCATAAAGAGACCCAACGCGGACCATAAAGAATTCATCCAAATTGCTTCCATAGATTGCCGCAAACTTAAGCTGCTCTCCTAAAGGAACATTTTTGTCCTTTGCCAGCATTAACACTCGTCGATTAAACTCCAGCCAGCTCAATTCCCTATTAATAAAAATATCTTCTTGTGCTGCTTCGTTCATCTTCCGCAACTCCTTCTGCCGGATTCAAAACGTGATGTCGTCCTTTATTTTCTCTAAAATGCCATTTGAAATACCGGGAATTTCCTTCAAATCTTCCACACAAGAAAAAGTGCCATGCTCTTCCCGATAAGTCACAATCGCCTTTGCGCGTTTTTCCCCAATTCCTTCTAAACACATCAACTCCAATACCGGAGCAGTGTTGACATTGATTTTATCTTCCTGTTCTTGAAAATAAGCGGAGATTGGCACCGCCTCGCCACTTGTCCAAGGAACGGAAAACATCAAAGAAATCATTAAGAATACCAAGCATCCACAGAAAGCGCACAACAGCAATCTTACGTTTTTATGCATAACGCTTCTCCTATGAATACTGGCGAATCAACCGATAAAGTATTTCCGCCACGCCGCCATCAAGGCAAGCAGACGTAATCTCATCAGCTACAAGTTGTACCTCTCCTGGCGCATTTTGAACTGCGACCGAACGACCAGCGGCCTGCAGCAGCTCAATATCGTTAAAATAATCTCCTATTGCAATTGTATTTTCAACAGGAATCTTTAAATAACGGCATAAATCTTTCAAAGCTTGTCCTTTGGACACACCTTCCGGCATGATTTCGTAGTACATCGCATTGGTTTCTATAAAATAAACACCCGGATAATAGCGAGCCTCTACAAAAGTTTTTACCTTTTTTAGCGTATCAGGATCTCCCGCAAAAAGAACCTTATTCCACTCACAATAAATTTCGTCCAGCGGAATCAATAAACAGCTCATTTCCTCCTGAAGCAAATGTTGCTGTACAAATTCATTGCTACGCACGATGTAAAGATGATCGTCCGCTCCCATTACTTCAATACCCAACATTGGGAACCTAGTGTATACATCCTCCAGAGCACGATAAGCGACCGCACGCGGTAAAATTTCATTTTTAATACGTTCACCTGTAGAAAAATCGCATATCACACCGCCGCCGACGGTAATCGCCGGCGCCGAAAGCGTTAAATCTCCCAACCTTTGACGAACTGACTCTACCGTTCTACCGGTAGCCACTGTAAAACGCCCTCCTAGTGCACAAAAAAGTTCAATAGTTGCTTTATTCACACTAGGAATCCCGGCAGAAGGGGTCAGTAATGTGTTGTCAATGTCGGAAACAACTAAAATGTCCCGCAACGATTCAATCATAAATGCAATTCCTTTACTCTTTTTGGATTTGCTTTAGAAACGTTTGAAAATAATCTGGTAATTCGCTTTGAAATTCAATGTATTTTCCAGTATGTGGATGAACAAAACCTAAAGTAGCTGCGTGCAAGCACTGTCCATGAAGCTGTTTTAGCACTTTATGGGGTCCGTAAACCTCATCACCCGCCACTGGGTGTCCAATGCTAGCCATATGAACACGAATTTGATGCGTACGTCCGGTCTTGAGACGAACAGATAGATGTGTAAAACCTGGGAAACGTTGTTCTACATGATAGGAGGTATAGGCATACTTACCATTCTTAGACACAACCGCCATTTTCTTGCGGTCCACCGGATGCCTCCCAATAAGTCCCTCCACACTTCCATCATCCACAGAAAAGCCACCATATACAACCGTATGATAAACTCTTGTAATGCTATGCACTGCAAATTGCTGTGACAAACTTAAATGTGTACTATTATCCTTAGCAACCACCAAAAGTCCGCTTGTATCTTTATCAATGCGATGCACAATTCCAGGACGAAGCTCTCCGTTAATACCTGAAAGATTTCCACTGCAATGATACAAAAGCGCATTTACCAGTGTTCCGTCCGGATTTCCTGGAGCCGGATGAACTACCATACCCTTCGGTTTATTTACAACAAGAAGAAAGGGATCTTCATATACGATTTCCAAAGGAATTTCCTGTGGAACTATTTTTGTTTCCTCCGCCTGAGGAATTTCGCAGGAAATACAATCCCCAGCATGCACCTTTAAACTTTTGACCGCTTGCTTTCCATTGCACCATACAAGGCCTTTCTCGAGCAACTGCTGTGCAAAACTTCGAGTGATTTCCTCGATTGCCTCAGAAAGCACTTTATCAATACGATGTCCGGCATGCTCCGTATCAACTATAAATTCACGCCTGCTCATTGCTGCTCTTCTGCTCGTTTGTTATCTTTTTTTCTTTCATTTCGTCCTGAAACACAGAAACAATTAACAATACTACCCCAATGGTAACAAAACAATCCGCAACATTGAATACTGGGAAATCCATAAAAGTCGTCGCAAAAAAATCCACTACGGCTTTATTCAGCAAACGATCTATAAAATTCCCCAAACCACCGGACAAAATAAGAATCATTGAAATACGTTCCAAACGCTTTTGCGGCCGCTTGACAAAAAGATATGCCGCAAAAGCAGCAATCACTACTCCTGTAACGATTAAAAGAATGGTCGTCGCATTTCCGCCTGCAAACATGCCAAAAGCGACGCCATCATTCAAAACGTAGCGCAGATCCATTACACCCGGAATCAATGTTACAGATCCCAGGGGAGCCAAATATGTTGTGGCTAAAAATTTTGTGAAATGATCCACTAAAACCAGCAAAATTGTTACGAGTATAATTGAAAACAATTTTTTCACCCTTCCGTGTAAAAGAAAAACAAGCGGCGCTTATCATGCGCAAGCCAAACAGCTACTGTGCCCATAACAAACGCCGCTTTTTTCAATCTTCATCAAATTTGATTCCTTGGTAGCTCTCAAACTCCTCGTCGCCATCCATACCATTGCTTTGCGGCATTTCCGCCTCAAAATCAAACGGCGTACGTTCCAACTCACGCGTTGGTTCCTTCGGTAGTTCCAAGAGATCTTCTTCTTTCTCGGGCACATTGACGACCTGCTTTTTATTTTTGTCCGCAGATGTCTTTTCACGCCTATGAGAACGAGGCTTTTTTTCCTCTTCCTGCTCTTTTTTTGGCTTCTCCTCGCCAGGAACGGCACTGAGTGACTCAATATGTTGGCGATAAAGCATAAGGACATTGCTCTTAAATTGAGCAACTTCTGTCTTTAAGCGCGCCAGCTCCTGCTCCATTTCAGCTACATTGTCCGCTGCTTCCTGCTTAAGCTGATTTGCCTTGCTGTTTGCATCGTACAAAATTGTCTCTGCTTTTTGTCGAGCCTCATGAATAACGCTCTCTCCCATGCGTTGCGCATTCAACAAAGCCGTCTTTAAGGTCTCCTCATCATTTCGATACTGGTCGACCTTTTCAGCTAAAATAAAAAGTTTCTTTTCGTTATCTTCTTTTTCTGCTTGCAATTTTTCCATCTCACCAGCTACCTGAGCCAGATAGGCATCTACCTCTTCTGGACGGTAGCCACGCATCACTTTGTCAAAAGTGACATTGCGGATATCATCAGCATTCATTCATGATTGCCCCCTGTCAATATTGTAGATAGGATACAAACGTCCGCCCTTTTCGGCTCTGCGCTCCAATAGTCTTCAAATGGTACTTTCCATACCCCCGCACGCTAAAAGTGTCGCCTTCATAAACCGGTTCGTGCGGTTTACTGACTGGAACATGATTAATCTCTACCGCTCCTCCACGAATCAATTGCATCGCA
>NZ_CAUWGY010000086.1:0-9627 GCF_963558415.1 uncultured Ruthenibacterium sp.
GAAGATACTTGGTTGGAGACGACCTGGGAAAATAGGTAGGTGCCGGCTCTTTTCTCAATTATATGCACCTCTAGCTCAGTTGGTAGAGCAGCTGACTCTTAATCAGCGGGCCCAGGGTTCGAGTCCCTGGAGGTGCACCAAACCAATATGATCCGAACTTGTTTCCGGTAGGAGATGAGTTCGGATTATTTTTTGTCTATTTTTAAAGGACGGACTCCATCTTGTACTATGAAGGTGGTTCTAAAAAATTCCCATTAGAAGGTAAATATGTCTTCTTCCCTCCTTGCACTTTTTACTTTATCTTTTTACAATGAAAACAGATAAAACTGCACCCGTTTGGTGCGGAAGGGGGATTGCACAATGGGGTTTCTCAATAAGAAACCGATTATCAAATCCGAGGGTTTTCAGCCGTTAGAACTGAACGAGGGCAATGTCCAGGCCATCTTCAATCGGTGTGAGTCAAAGGAGTATGATACAGAAACCCTTTGGAGTGATGTGTTCAGAGCAGAATTGGGGTATTCTGATAAGGAAACTACGGTCTTTTTTGAAAAAAACGCCATACTACAAAGCAAACGCACAATTCAATACCTGTTTGGGCAATTAGCAGGTATCCATCAGAATATAAAGTCGCTTTCGCTTAATCAATTTTACATGACATACGGCAACCACAAATGGGCAACAAGCGAAGATGCATTGATGAAATTACTCTACTTGGGAGCGCGTAATGAAATCAACTGTATTTTTCCCTTTAGCAAAAAACAGGGGGATACAAGTTTGATTAGTTCAACACTTTTTCCCACCCTCTCCCCCAAGGACCCGGCGTTCCCAGCGTGGTGGGAGGCCCACAAGGGCGAGTGGGAGGACTGACGGTATCTTACGAGATAAATTGTGTACCATCGAGCAAGCGGTCTGCCTTGACTTTGTATACCTGCCAGCCCCCGGAGCCTTTTCCCAGCCCGTGGTAGAGGGGCTTTATCTCCCTTGCTCCCCGTTTCTGTACCTCTGTGGCCAGCAGGTATAACACACTATACCTCGCAAACAAGGCGGTGTGTCCTGTTGCCGACGAAGCGGAAGATGTCCGAAAAGAACGCCCTTATCCGGCCTGAGGCCAGTTGGGAGAAAAACCGTTCGGATACGCACTCGCAAACCGCACTACGGCGACCACTGTCCATTGGAATAGTGGTTTTTGTTATCGAATTTTTCTCGGATTAGCCTGCAATTTGGATCGTAAAAAGTTCTTGTTTTCAAATGTGCCAGAGAGTTTTGCAGGGCTATCCTTCTGCGCTTTATGCCACGTGATGAATAAAAGAGAACTTGTTTTTAATCGGTGAGCGAAACACATATATCACTAAAAAGAGCCCATACCATGTATGATGGTATGGGCCTTTGATTATTCTGCGAACGCTTTTCGAAGGAGACGGAGATTTGTTACATTAACACTTTTGAGCAATTTGCAGCCGTTATCACAAGAAGGCATTGGTGCAAATTTTGGTTAGACCGAAGGAGTCGAGCAGGTGAGAGGAAGAAAAAACGTACAGCCGTGGAAGTTTGCATTTTCATTGTAACAAAGAAAGAGATAGCTGCCAGTTGTAGCGGATAAACCAAACAGGGGCTATCCGATGGATTGATTGGATGGTGTGTCCTGTGTAAAAATAGGTTCTGGCGTTTTACCGGAAATAAGTTTCGGCTTTTCAGTAAAAAGGGACCGAACATCAAGAAATACCTCGCTGTGCTGCGGGGAAGCGGCGTGAGGGTTTCGCCTCAGATGCCTTGCCGCCCGCTGGTACATTTCGTCCGTTCGCTCTTCCATGGCCTGCCACTCGCTTTTTATAAGCTGAAGCTGGCTTTGGGCCCACACCCGCGTGCGGTGCTGCTCATCGGTCGCTTGTTCCAAACGAGCGGCCAGTGTGCGCAAGAGCACCCGCCGCTCCTCACGCAATGCGTTCAGCCGCTGGATTAGTCCGCCGCGGTTTGCGGGTTGCGGAACTCTTATGGGCGTAACGGCAACGTTTACTTTAAGCCGAGTACGCAGTCCCTTGATTCGACGCCGGCTTTCGCTGAGATTCACCAGCAGAGTGCGCACATCCCGGGCCTGCCGTAGAGAGAGAAGAAAATCCACGGTAATCCCCGCCACCAAAAATGCCACCAAAACGGATATACTCCACATGGGCAGTTGCCCTACAAGGTGTGCCACGGCAGGGTGAAGGAAATTCACCAGCAGCAGAGAGAAAACGCCCCAGCACAGAGAAGCCGCAAGACAGATGTAGCCGTTCAAATTCCAGCGAAACCGACTGTAGTCCCAGTATTTGACGTGGAATAGTTTTTCCATGCCGTAGCCTGTGACGTATTCCAGCACGGTGGCTCCCAGCATTCCGAAGAGAAACACCATCGCAGGATTGGTTTGTACCGGCAGAGTGAAAGCCAGCAGTGCCAGGGCACCAAAGCCGTAAATAGGAAGAAAAGGACCGATTAAAAAACCGCGATTGACCCATCGGTGCTGCTGTACCGATACCAGACAGGATTCCCAGACCCAGCCTAGAAACGCATAGATGAAAAAGAACAAAAACCACTGAGTCAAAGGATATCTTGTCATGGCAATCTCCTCCTAGTTAAGATGTTAGTACAAACAGAGCGACTCGCTCCATAGCTTGTTGCGCTTGGGGAAGCGGGAACATGGGGAACACGTGCCACATATTGGGCCAGCACTGAAGCACATTGGGTACGCCTGCCTGATCCAGGCTCTTTTTTAGCCGGGTCGAATCGTCGGCAAGGATCTCGTGCCCTCCGTACTGGATCAACGTGGGCGGAAACTCGCTCAGGTCCGCGAATAGCGGTGAAAGTTCCGGCTGCTCCCAGTCGCCCTGAGGTGCATAGGCTTGGCGTACCGACTCAAGATAGGTTCGGGTTAAAATGGGGTCGTCCTGCTCGTGTTCAGAGTAAGACGCGCCAGAGCAGGAAAGATCTGTCCAAGGGGAGTACAGCACCAGTTTGCCCGGAAGGCGGCGTCCAGCTTTTTTCAAGGATAAAACCAGTTCCAGTGCCAGGTTTCCTCCCGCCGAATCCCCAGCCAGTACTACGTCGCGGGCGCCGTAACCCAGTTCCATCAGGTAGTTCCAGGCGGTCAGAGCATCCTCCAGCGCTGCAGGATAGGGATGTTCAGGTGCAAGGCGGTATTCAAAGCTGAGTACATCGTATCCAGTGGCCTGGGACAGCTTGGATGCCAGGATGCGGGCGTAGCCCAGATTTCCGCTGGTGTAGCCGCCGCCGTGGCAATACAACACCACATGGTAGCGGTCGTGTCCGCATTCGGGTCTTGCCCAGGCCATGGGCATTTCACCTAGAGAGAAGGGTTCCCAAGTAAAGCCCAGTTGCGGGCTGAACAGCCGGCCCAGAACGTTTTGGCTCTGCCGCTGACGAGCCAGCCCTTCCAGATCTCCATCCGCGGGAGCAGAGGCAGAATGAACTGCCTTGAGCGCCGCAAGCATTGCCTGGGTTGTTTTTTCGGTAAGAGGACTTTCCCCTTTGGCCTCGCTGAAGCGTTGGCCGGTAAACCATGTTTTTTTCATAAGATTCCTCGTTTCCATGTTAGAGAGATTGTTTCCAAAGTCCATGTAGATTGCAAAATGCATATACGGCCAGGGGATGTTCGTGCATCGCCAGTTTAAAGAAAGCGGCAGGCGGCTGCGGCTGATTGAGCATTCGAATCAGATAGCCACGGTCCGTTTCCAGAACGATCCATTCAATGCGGTGTTCCGGAGTCATAGGGTGTGCGGTTTTTCCCACTTGCACTTGTACTACCTGGTTTGTGTACACGATGTCGGGTACGTGCTTTTCCGGCGAGGCGTCTGCGGTGCCAGGCTCCATTAGAATCATGGGCTGACCGCAGCACACCAGCGGTACGCCGGAGTCTTTTAGTTTGAGGACGAGATTGCCACAGTGGGCACATTGATAAAAGTTCATTTTTTTTTCTCCTTTTTGTAAGCTTTGGCGGGTTATTTGCCTGCCGGATGTGTAGAGCGTTTTTCCATCAGAACGGTTAGAAAGTCACTGGTTCCGTCTGCTACCAAACTGATGCCGAATACAGCGACCACCAGTTTTGCTGTTTGAAAGGGATTCACTACGATTAAGATGCCTAGAATGATGGGAATGGCCGAGGCCAGGATCAGGGGTACCATGTTGGGATATTTATCCCGAATGGCAACTAGGCTCAGAGGAAGTTTTCCCACTCCGTCTACCAGAAGCAGCGAGCCCAGGACTAAAGGCAGCACCGATAGGACCGCCTGAGGCCACAAGAGTGCAAACGCGGAAAACGCGGCGGGAAGGATGGATAGGAATAGGTCTCCGGACTGGGACGTGCCTGAGCGCTTGCCTTGTAGATATCTCCACAGATGGCTGGCTCCATATAGCGCTGCGCCTCCGGCCAGGCACCACACAAACAGTGTGCTGCTGACGCCTGGGAAAATGAGTAACAAAAGTCCCATTGCAATGTATAATGCCGCAATCCACACAGATGCGGCCCGACCCCAGAAAAATTCAAACATATAAAAGCCTCCTTTGTTTTGTTGTATCCATCGTACCATTTGTGGTGCGCAAAATCGGTGTGTCAAACAACAGACTTGCAAGTTTTCGCCCTTGAAGGCAATAAGTGTAAGGAATATAATGAAAAAAACGAACTTGAGGAGGCTTTTTCATGGAACCCGCGCTGGACCTTTCCGTTTTGAAATCAGGAATGCTGTTTCGTAATCTTTCGGATGAGGAGATTGAAACTGTGCTCGGGACCATGTCCCCTCATCGATGCAAATACAAAAAACGCGCTGTGGTCGCTCAGGACGGAGACCCTTTCCCCGAAATCGGCATCCTTTTGTCTGGCAGTGTTCATTTGTCCCATGTGGACAGCAATGGAAACAGCAATTTGATGGACGTACTATACACCGGCGACTCTCTGGGGGAATTGAATGCCGTGGGCCGATACCGGCTGCACATCTCTATCGTTGCCGCCGAACCCACAGAGATTTTGTATTTGAGCGTGGATCAGCTTCTGCGTAAAAACGTGCTCACTGCACCCACTCAGATTCGCTTTTTGCAGAATTTGACTTTATCCATGGCGCAGAAGGCCCAAAAATTGACCCGCAAACTGGAGGACAGCACTCGTCGATCCACTCGTGAGCGGTTGCAAGACTATCTGTCAGGTCAGTACCACCGGGCGAAAAGCCGCACGTTTTCCATCCCGCTGAATCGGCAGGATTTGGCAGATTTTTTGTTTGTGGACCGCAGTGCCATGTCCAATGAGCTGTGCAAAATGCGGGACGAAGGACTTCTTCGTTTTGATAAAAGCCGTTTTGAACTGCTGGTGGAAATGCCAATTACCGACGATGAGCCGGACCCAAACGATGAGAAATGAAAAAGGCCGCGCAGTTGCGCGGCCTTTTTTGATGGCTATACATCGCCCCGCACACCTCGGCGGCCGGAAATGGATTCCACCAGTAGCGCCAGTCCGGAGACGCTGAGGTAGATGCCCCAGACTGCGCTGAGGGCAAACCAACTGGCAATGGGGTTGGTCAGCAGTACAATGCCCAAAATTACATTCAGAATTCCACTTGTAAGTACCCACCCTGCTCCTTCCGTGCCGTGGGTGCGCAGTTCATCAAAAGTGAAGAACTGCCCGATGCCCATGAGCACTGTAAAGAAAGCTGCCACCGTTGCCAAAGCGGAAATCATGACGACGGTACCGTAGCTGGTCTGCAAAGCGGACCAGAGGGTGAACAGGCTAAACCCTGTCAATAGAATGCCGCCCCCCAAAGTCCAGCCGTTGCGACGTTGACGCCCGGCGCGCACCCAGGCCGCCAACTGTGTGGCTCCGTAAATGCCCAGTCCAGCCGTGATCACATAGGCCAGAGACAGCCCGGTGGCCACTGGGGCAAAGGCCGCCAAAAGGCCGAAGCCCATCATCAAAGTCCCAATCAGCACTCCGCTGACAACGCCGCTTTTTTTAACAGTGTCTTGCGTTTGTTGGGGTGGGGAAATGGTTGTTTCATAAGTCTGTTTCATAAAGACTTCCTCCTTATAGTTGTATAAAAGTTAAATCAGTTGATAGCGTTCCAGCATTTCTTCCAGAACGGTGCCGCGCAGCTTGTCCAGTCCCGCGTGCAAAGCCAGTTTGTAAGGCAGAGGAAGCTTCATTTCGGTCACTCGGCGACCATCCAATAAATAGTGTGTCGCATTCAAAAGACAGCGCACGTCGTATACAGAACCGAATACTTCCGGAACACCCCGCTCCACATCCAGCAGTGTATATACCGCCTCCATGGCCGTGCGCACTGAGTACTCTGTGGTGAAAATCGTGTCCCGAGGCGTTTGGGCGAACTGACCAAGGAAAGCGAAGTTTACGCAGCCTTCAGGTACTACGTCAGGCCGGTCTCCCGCCGCACGGGGCATAAAAAATGCAGTGACATAGGGCATCATACAAGGGACCGTATTGGCTGCGGTCAGAGCCAGCGTTTCAATTTCATTTTCGGGAACGCCCAGATGATACAGCCACTCCATGCAGATTTCCGCACCGGTGCAGTCCTTCATGGGTTTGCCTACAAAATCTCCCAATTCGTCGGGAAACAGTCCGTAAATCCATCCTACAAGATGGCCTTTGGGTTGGGCCTGAAAGTGGGGCTGCCGGTTGAAGGTCCAGCTCATACGCCAAGCAGAATCTTTTACAGTTACAATTCCACCGGTTACCACTTTGCCCGCATAGGGATCTCGGTGGCAAATGTTTTCCACATAAGGTGCAATCCGATCATCCAGCAGTGTCACCGTGGCAGATTCCCAGCGAGTGGCCTCGATGTCCGAACAAAATTTTTCCGGGCGGCCAAACAGTGGATTTTGCACCGCAATGTTTTTCCATAGCTCCCAACTGGACCCCTGGCCGGACTCTGTGTCTACGACCGGCGGATGGTCGTTGTCTCCTAGGGCGCTGGCCTCGGTGCAGGAACCGTTGGTGACAAACACCAGGTCATTTTCCGTCAGTTCCATAGTTTCCTCTTGGCCAGAGCGCACTAAGATCATCTGATGCGCTACCTTCCGGTCCGGGAAAAAGTGGAATAGAACGTTGGTGACTTTGACCCCATATTCAAATTGAACGCCCTGTTCAATCAGGTAGTTTGTCAGTGGCAGGATCAGAGATTCGTACTGATTGTACTTGGTAAATTTCAAAGCGGACAGGTCCGGCAAGCCGCCAATGTGGTGAAGAAAGCGTTGCAAATACAGCTTCATCTCCAAAGCCGAGTGCCAGGTTTCAAAGGCAAACATGGTCTGCCAATACAGCCAGAAATTGGATTTGTAAAATTCCTCTCCCAGTACGTCGTCAATGGTTTTGTCGTATAAATCTTCGTCCCGGGTCAAAAACAACTGCATTAGTTGCAGAGCGGCCTCGTCGCTAAGCTCAAACCGATTTCCGGTCTCGGCGCTCTGCCCTCGATCCAGAGTGGCCCGGTTCATGGAAAAGTTGGGGTCGTCCTTATTCAGCCAGTAAAATTCATCCAAAACGCTGGCGCCCTCCTGCTCCAGAGACGGGATGGAGCGATACAGATCCCACAGACATTCGTAGTGGTTTTCCATTTCTCTTCCCCCGCGGATCACAAAGCCGAGCTCCGGGCGGAACAGTCCGTCACAGGCGCCGCCCGGCAGTTGTGCTTCCTCCAAAATATGGATGTGGTTTCCGGGCATCTGTCCGTCTCGAACCAAAAAGGCCGCCGCGGCCAGACTGGCCAGTCCACCGCCTACCAGCCACGCCTGCTTTTCATCGACGCCTTTTGGTTTTCGGGGTTTGGCGAATGCTTCATAGTTTCCGTTTGTGTAGTACATACTTGTTACCTCCTGATGCCGCGGATCATTCCGGCGGCCTTTTGTTGTTGCTTGCGGTGTCAAAGGCCGCGCCGGACAATCCCGGCAAAGCTTTCAACCTGGTTCCATCATACCGTTTGTCCATGAAAAAATCGGTGTGTCAAACAACGTAATTTGCAAAAGCCAAAAAAGATGGTGTTGGATGAACAACCGATTTTTTTCACCAAGGCGGTTATGATGAAGACAAGAAACACGTTTGGTTCGTTGCACGTACCATTTAAGGAGGTTGTTTTATGAAGAAATTTGCCTTTATCCTTTTTCCGGCGCTGTCCATAGGGGTGGGTGCTTTGTCAGGGTATTTTACCCGCACGGGTCTGGAAACCGTTTATCCCTTGCTGGAAAAATCCGAATTAACTCCGCCCGGCGGGGTGTTTCCCATCGTATGGACAGTACTTTATCTGTTGATGGGGTTGGGTATGGCACTGGTTGTGCGTAAAGGCGGTCCTGGCACAGGGCGGTCGGTATTTTTGTGGATCACTCAATTGGGGCTGAATTGCACTTGGAGTTTGCTGTTTTTTAACAGCGGCAATTACTTGGGTGCGCTGGTGTGCCTAGCCGTTCTGTGGTTTGTAATTTTGGCAATGACCATTTCTTTCGCGGCCAAAAGTCGGCTTGCGGCTTGGCTGCAGGTCCCGTATCTGGCCTGGGTGGGATTCGCCGGGTATTTGAACGCCGCGGTATGGCTGCTGAATGCATAAAAACAAGTGAAAAAGAAAAGCCAGTCCTATTGAGACTGGCTTTTTTGTGCATTGGAAAGATATGCGCAGACGATATTGTCTGTAATGATGAAAAAAGGTTTTTGTGACCACCAAGTAGGAAGTTTATTGTACAGATAATAACAATGATACAATGTTTAAGGTGTTAGAGTTCGGTGCCAACAGGAGGATACGGTTCGGCAGGAACACGAATGGTTACACGTGTACCTTGGCCAATTTCACTTTCGCAGAAAAGACCGTATGTCGGTCCATAGGCCAGGTGCAACCGCTCGTTGATATTGCGCACTCCGTAACCGCCTTTGGTGTTGGCGCTGGAGGCATCCGCCGCAAAATTGGCTTCCCGGGTGGCCTCATCCATGCCCACACCGTTGTCTTCCACCTCAATGACCAAATCGTTTTGTTGCCGGTGTGCGGTAATGCGCAGACAACCTGTTTTGTCCTCCCGTTCAAAAATGCCGTGGATAACAGCGTTTTCAATAATAGGCTGCAGTACGATTTTTATGATGGAGCACTGCTCGATTCCGGGCTCAATATCCCATTCCACATGTACTCGATTCTCAAACCGCATATTCTGAATTTCCATATAAAGTTGTGCATGCTTGAGCTCATCCGCCAGGGGAATGACTTCTCGGCCCCGACTGAGGGAAAGTCGGTAAAATTTGGCCAGGGCATTGACCATTCTGCTGATTTGTGGAATGTTGTAGGCGATGGCGGTGCAGTTGATGAGATCCAAAGAGTTGTAAAGAAAATGCGGATTGATCTGAGCCTGAAGGGCTTTCAGTTCCAGCGCTTTGATTTGTTGACCTTGCTCCAATTTTTCATCCATGAGAGTATCGATTCGAGTCATCATATTGCTAAAGCTGTGCATGAGCTGGCCGATTTCGTCACGGCCTTGCGGTTCCACCCGAGCGGAGACATCTCCGCGCTCTACCGCGTGCATGGTATCGTTGAGTCGGTAAAGCCGGCGCACAATGGACTGGCTGAGCCGATAGGCCAGAAGATACGCCGCGGCCGCCAG
>NZ_CAUWGY010000087.1:0-9596 GCF_963558415.1 uncultured Ruthenibacterium sp.
GAACACTTTTCTGCGCTGCCGGCTGCACTGCCTTAGGTTCTGAGTTTGGATGCGAATGCGAAACCTCGTCAAAAGAAAGTGTTTTTGATGAAGACTGCGGCGTAAGCAGAATGGATTTTACCGCCGCATAAATCACATCAAAGACATCTTTTTCTCGGGCAAAACGAACTTCTGTCTTTGCAGGATGTACGTTCACATCCACCAATTGTACCGGCATATGTACATTAAGCACACAACCCGGGAAACGCCCCTGCATCAAAACCCCTTTATAGGCAGCTTCCAAAGCAGCCATCATCGTTCGATTCTTCACAAAGCGCCCGTTAATAAAGAAATATTGCATTGACCGACTGGCTCGACCATTTTTAGGAGGAGTAACCAACCCATCTACTTGATAATTCTCGTGTACATAACCCACGCTCAACAAATCTTTAGCGAACTCTCTGGAAAGAACTGCATAAGCTGCGCTCAATAGCTTGCCATCGCCCGGAGTCTGAAATTGTATCTTACCCTCACGCAAAAATTTAAAAGATATTTCAGGGTGAGAAAGAGCCAATTGGCTAACTACATCGCTAACATAGTTTCCTTCACTCGTGTCTTTCTTGAGAAACTTCATTCTAGCCGGTGTATTATAAAACAAATCCCTGACCGTTATAGTCGTCCCCTGTGGACGTGCCGCCGGTTCGATTCCTTCTTCTTCCCCACCGCTAATTCTATAGCAATATGCGTACTCATCTTGCTCTGTTTTTGTAAGAAGTTCCACCCGAGAAACACTCGCAATTGACGCCAACGCCTCACCACGGAAACCCAAGGTGTGAATATTTTCCAAGTCGTCTTCTGTTTGAATTTTACTAGTAGCATGTCTCAAAAAAGCAGTAGGGATGCTTTCAGCCTCAATTCCAGTTCCGTCATCCGAAATCTGAATCATAGAAATTCCACCATGCTCAATAGCAACTGTAACATTTTTTGCTTTTGCATCGATGGCATTTTCCAATAACTCCTTCACTACAGATGAAGGCCGTTCAACCACCTCACCGGCAGCAATTAATTCTGCTGTATGTTTATCTAAAACACAAATTTGGGCCAAAAGTTTCACCTCTTCTATGAGTTATTGAGACAATGTTTGTTTCAGTTCATAAAGGAAGTTTAACGCTTCCAATGGTGTAAGCGTTTCGACATCCACAGCCTCCAGACGTTCGATTAAAGCGCTCGGAACAGGTTTTTCTGCAAATTTTTCAAAGTTATCAAAATCCAACTGTGTTACACGGTCCGCGTTAGGTGCACTTGCCTCTAAAACCTTCAACACCTCTTTTGCACGGCTTGTAACCTCATCGGGAAGCCCAGCCAGTTTAGCAACTTCAATTCCGTAACTGTCATCGGCAGGGCCACGTACAATCCGCCGCAAAAAGGTAATATCATCTCCGCGCTTTTTTACGGCAATATTGTAATTTTTCACTCCATCCAAAGAGTTTTCCAAATCTGTCAATTCGTGATAATGCGTAGCGAATAGTGTCTTGCACCCGATGCCGGTCTCTCTGTCTGCAATATGTTCTACCACAGCTCGGGCAATACTCATCCCGTCAAAAGTAGAAGTTCCTCGCCCTATTTCATCCAGAATTACAAGACTTTTTCGCGTAGCATACTGCAAAATTTCCGCAACTTCGGTCATCTCAACCATAAAAGTGGATTGACCAGCCGCCAGATCATCCGACGCACCTACGCGCGTAAAAATTGCATCTACCACACCTGTTCGACAACTCTTTGCAGGCACAAAACTTCCAATTTGTGCCATCAAAGCAATTAAAGCGGTTTGCCGCATGTATGTTGATTTTCCAGCCATATTCGGTCCGGTAATAATCAGCATGCGGTCATCGCCACAATTCAAAACCGTATCGTTTGGAACGAACAATGCCCCATGAAGCATCTGCTCAATTACCGGATGACGGCCTTCAATAATTTCTAACGCATCGCCGTCATCCACTTGAGGTTTTACGTAATTATTCTTTGCAGCTACCTCCGCCAATGCCGTTAAAACATCCAATCTAGCCACGGCACTCGCTGTTCTCTGAATGCGTACAAGCTGTTCTGAAATATTATGGAGCAGTTCATCGAAAAGTTGTCTTTCTAAAACGTTTAAGCGTTCATTGGCACCAAGAATCTTATTTTCCAATTGCTTGAGATCTTCTGTAATATACCGTTCTGCGTTGGCCAATGTCTGCTTGCGAACAAAATTTTGAGGCACCTGATCTGTAAAAGACTTGCTGACTTCGATATAATACCCAAACACACGATTATAGCCTATTTTCAAAGTCCGAATTCCGGTTTCCTCTTTCAGTTTTGCCTCTAACGTAGCCAGATAACCTTTTCCGCCGTGGACGATGTCTCTCAATTCATCCACTTCCGCATTGTAACCCGGTTTGATGACTCCGCCATCCTTCAGCGAAGCCGGTGCGTCTTCCTCAATGGCGCTGAAAATCAAATCCTTGATATCAGACAATTCATCCATATCTGCATAAATAGCAGCTAATTCTGAACTTTGAAATTCAGAAATGAGTTTGCGCAACTGTGGAATCTGGTCACAAGTTACCGCTAAAGAATAAATTTCTCTGGGGGAAGCTGATCCATATACGGTACGCGTCATCAACCGCTCAATATCAAATACTTTTGATAATGTTGCAATCAACTCCGCTCTCGCCACGGAATCTGAAAACAATTCTTCAACGCCATCCAAGCGATTGTTGATGGCATTTACATTTACAAGAGGCTGTTCAATCCAGCGACGAAGAAGCCTTTTTCCCATTGCTGTTTGTGTTTTATCCAACACCCAAAGCAAGGTGCCCCTCTTTTCACGGCCTCGCATCGTTTCCGTTAATTCCAAATTGGCTCTGGTCACGGGAGAAAGCTGCATGTACTGTGCTTCGGCATAATTATGAACTGTTTTAAGCCGCTCTACCCCACGCTTTTGCGTTTCTTTCAAATAGGAAAGTAAAACCGCTAATGCGCTAAAGGCAGGCATTTCTCTTTTGAGCCCAGTAGATTTTTCCCAATCCTCACCAAATTGAAGCTGTATCTCTTGCAAACAGGTAGCCGGATCATAACGTTCCGTTTGCATCAATTCTACTGCACATGCAAGCTGCTGTTTAATATAAGTTGTCACTTCTTTATACTGCATGATTTCAGAATTGAACAAAATTTCTCTTGGAGAAAAACGGCACAGTTCCGAAATAATTTCAACACCCAACTTTTCTCCCGTCAGGCAAGTGGTATGTGCCGTTCCCGTCGAAATATCTGCAAAACAGACTCCTGCGCTGTGATCCTTTATGTAGATGCTTGCGATGTAGTTATTTTTATCGTCTTGAAGCATGCTACTTTCAATGACTGTACCCGGTGTCACCACCCGCACAATGTCACGCTTCACAAGGCCCTTTGCCAAAGCGGGATCTTCCATTTGCTCACAAATCGCAACTTTATAACCTTTGGCAATGAGTCGCGCCACATAGCTTTCGTAGGAATGAAACGGAACTCCGCACATAGGAGCACGCTCCGCTTGTCCACAATCGCGTCCTGTAAGTGTAAGTTCCAACTCCTTAGAAGCTAAAATCGCATCGTCGTAAAACATCTCATAAAAATCGCCCAGACGAAAAAACAGAATCTTATCCGGATGTTGATTTTTAATCTCAAAATACTGCTGCATCATGGGAGAAAGCGCCGCCATGCCGTACTACACCATCCCGTTCAAATTTTAACAATAATCAATGGCATCCTGAGCAAGAAGCACAGCTTCCGCTGCACCCAGCCTGCGGCTCTTCAACCAACATTGGATCTCCGCCATTGACCGCTGTATTAATAATTGCATTTACATAATTCATAAGCGCTTCCAGCTCATCTTTTGCCTCATTGTAAGCGATCATATGCTCATTTGCCATGATGTCATTATAAAGCTGATTAACTTTCATATTCAGTTGTTCCACGCGTTCCTGATCTTTATCCGCCGCCTTAGACAACTCGCTATTCAAATCGATTCTGGCCAAATTAAACTCTCCAATCAAAGTTTGGAGCGCTTCGTCCTCATCGTTTGCCTTTCTGCTTCCTTCCAGAGCCAAGTAGGCTTCCTCTTTCTGAAGCTGCTGAGCAGCCTCTTTAAACATTGTAATTGCGTCTTTTGCCATAATAAATTTCTTCCTTTCTCAAGCTATTATAGTAAGATTCCTTTCAACACTGCGCCTTTGGCTGCAGTAATCTGTACGTCGGAAAACTCTCCCAAAGGTGCGTATCCTTCAAACTCAACCACCATATTATTGTCAAGTCGGCCAGTATATACTCCTTCTTTTCGGCCTGGTCCCTCCACTAAAACACGGGCATTTGTACCAATCAATTTGGCGGTTAACTTGTCCACAATTTGTTCCTGAATCGACAGCAAACGCGCGATTCTGGCAGCTTTTTCCTTATGCGTAGTCTCATCCGGCAATGTTGCAGCTACCGTACCACCGCGCTTTGAATAAATAAAGGTGAAAAGCTGCATATATTCCACTTTTCGAATCAATGACTCCGTCTGCTCAAAATCCTCTTCCGTCTCTCCCGGAAATCCCACAATGATATCACTGGAATAGGTCATATCAGGAACTCGCTGCTTTGCATATTCAATTAATTCCAAATAGCTTTCCACTGTATATTTCCGATTCATCTTTTCAAGAATTTCATTGGATCCAGATTGAACCGGAAGATGGAAATGATGTGAGACATGTCGACTTTGTGCAATTGTATCAATCAATTCGCGCGTAGCATCCTTAGGATGACTGGTCATAAAGCGTATGCGATAGTCTCCAGGCACTTCATCCAACATACGAAGAAGCGTAGAAAAATCAATTTTTTCCTCTAATCCTTTTCCATAGGAATTCACATTTTGGCCCAGTAAGGTAATATCTTTATAGCCTGCTTTTACCAAACCTGAAAACTCTTCCAAAATATCCTGGCTTTTACGGCTACGTTCCCTTCCGCGCACATAAGGGACAATACAATACGAGCAAAAATTATCGCAACCATACATAATGGGTAAAAACGCTCGAAAACTGGAATCCCGTTGAATAGGGATCTGTTCCACGATTTCCTTACGCTCAACCGGTTGCGACAATACGCGCTTTCGATCCGTCAATTTTTCACAAATCAAACCCGGCAACAGATCGATTCCGTTGGTTCCAAAAACAATATCTACGTATGGATAACTTTTTTTAATTTTCTCCACAACACTTGCTTGCTGGGTCATACAGCCACAAATTGCAATCAGCAAATTGGGATTTTTTTCTTTAAGCCCCTTCAAAGCTCCGATGTTTCCAAACACACGATGTTCTGCATGTTCTCGCACTGCACATGTATTGAAAACAATCAAATCCGCATTTTCTTCTTGCTCGCAAACGCCGTATCCTAAATCCACCAAGACCCCGGTAATTTTCTCGCCGTCATTGACGCTCTGCTGGCAACCAAAGCTTCGAGTAAACACATAGGGCTTTCGACCATAATAATTTTGTATAATTTGCGCTGCGGTCTCATCCTTCTGAAAACGAATGGGTTCCATTTTACACCTCTTTTATAGCGTACGCAATTTCGCACACCGTCGATCATACATACTTTTTTAGTATACTACAAATTGTGTCACAAAACAAGCAGAAAACGCCACCGAAATCGGTGGCGTTTTTGCCATCTTCAATGCTCAGTTTAAAAAGATTTAAATGACTTTTTTCAGAAAAAAGAAACCTGACTAGTGCGTGGTAAATCTCCCAACGCACCAATGTCATACAAATTTTCCATAATTGTACTGGAAGCACCGGTCGCCGCCTGCAATTCTTCTGCGGACAGATACTGCTGTCCGCTCATCGTTGCCCGCTCCAGTTCATTGGCAACTGCCTCGCCTAGGCCCTTCATCGCCATATAGGGAAGCCGAATTTTTCCGTCTTCCACTACGTACACCTTTGCCCGGCTCTTTCCGATTCGAATCGGAGCGAACTCATAGCCGCGCTGTAACATTTCATTGACCATCTGCAAAGCCGCAAGAATGTTTTCATCTTTCGGATTCTTCTTATCACTTTCCCGAATACGCTGATTGACCTCTTTCATATGCTGCCGTGCCACTTTTACTCCGCCAACGGCCGCTTCATAATCGATGTCTTCACCACGCACGGTAAAATGTGTTGCATAGAATTCCAGCGGATGATATACCTTAAACCACATCAAACGCACCGCAGCCATCAAATATGCCACAGCATGTCCTTTTGGGAACATGTATTTGATTTTTTTACAGCTATCCAAATACCACTCGGGCACGTCATGCTCCCGCAGCATTTCCTCAACGCCTTCCGGGAATCCCGCCTTCGCCACTTTGCCTTTACGCGTCAGCTCCATAATGGTAAACGCCTGGTTTGGCTCGACGCCCTTGTACAACAGATAGGTCATGATACTATCACGGGTCCCAATCACGTCCGAAATCGTACAAACACCGTCTTTAATCAAATCCTGTGCGTTTCCACTCCAAACATCTGTTCCATGGGAAAGACCCGAAATCTGAATCAAATCCGAAAAACTTTTGGGCTGTGCTTCAATTAGCATATTTCGCACAAAGTTCGTGCCCATTTCCGGGATACCGAAAGTACCTGTTTTGCTATCGATCTGTTCTTCAGTAACGCCCAAAGCCTCCGGTGACGTCAAAAGTGAAATCACGCGCTGATCGTTCATTGGCACATCTTCCATTTTGATTCCGGTCATATCCTCAAGATATTTATACATAGTCGGAACATCGTGGCCTAACTCATCCAGTTTCAAAATCGTGTCATGAAGATATTTAAACTCAAAATGAGTCGTAATTAACCCTTTTTCTTTATCGTCCGCAGGATGCTGAATCGGGCAAAAATCAAAGACATCGTAATTGCTCGGCACAACAACCATTCCGCCCGGATGCTGCCCAGTGGTTCGCTTCACACCAACACATCCCTGGACCAGCCGATTTTCTTCCGCGCGATTGACGGTTCGATCCCGCTCAGACAAGTACTTTTTCACGTATCCATAGGCCGTTTTATCCTGTAAACCGGAGATCGTTCCTGCCTTAAACACATGATCTTTTCCGAAAATATCTTCTGTATAACGGTGAATCCGAGACTGAACATCCCCCGAAAAG
Source organism: uncultured Ruthenibacterium sp. (assembly GCF_963558415.1). Lineage (NCBI taxonomy): Bacteria > Bacillati > Bacillota > Clostridia > Eubacteriales > Oscillospiraceae > Ruthenibacterium > uncultured Ruthenibacterium sp. The sequence goes on from NZ_CAUWGY010000087.1 coordinate 7,163, forward strand.
TTCAAGTCGATATCCGGCTCTTTATCACCGTCAAATCCCAAAAAAGTTTCGAAAGGAATTTCATGCCCATCTACCAGACACTTCGTTCCGCAACGAGGACAATTTTTATCCGGCAAATCAAAACCATCGGCTACAGATCCGTCCGTATAAAAATAACTCCACTTACATTTAGGGCACAGATAATGCGGTGGCAAACTGTTCACTTCGGAAATGCCGGAAAAATGGGCGACTGCAGAAGAACCTACCGATCCACGGGAACCAACCAAATATCCATATTCCTCGCTCTTATGGACTAGTTTTTGAGCAATTACATAAAGAACCGCAAACCCGTGTTTGATGATGGAATCCAGTTCTCGCGTAAGCCTTGTCTCCAAAAGCTCTGGCAGAGGATCACCATATCTTGCTTTTGCATTATTCAGTGTATCCTGACGCAGTGTTTCGTCGGCTCCTTCAATAGTAGGCGTATAGAGCCCTTTGGGAATCGCTCTAATATCACCATCAATCATATCCGCAATTCGATTCGGATTAGTCACCACAATTTCGTACGCTTTCTCCGGCGGTAAATAACCAAACTGGGCAAGCATATCATCCGTAGTACGAAAATAAAGCGGTGCTTGATTATCCGCATCCTTAAAACCATTTCCAGCCTGAAGCACCGCACGATAAACTGCATCCTCGGGTTCTGCAAAATGTACGTCTCCCGTAGCAACTACTGGTTTGTGAAGCTTTTCTCCAATTTGAATAATGGTCTTATTAAACTCTTGCACCTTCTCAATGCTGTCTACAATATGCTCACGCACCATAAACGCATTGTTTCCCAAAGGTTGAACTTCCAAGAAGTCATAATACGATGCAATCTTGCACAACTCATCAAAGCTCCGCCCTTCGAGAATGGCGCGATACAGTTCACCTGCTTCACATGCAGAACCAATAATTAACCCTTCGCGATATTTATTCAATAAACTACGCGGTACACGTGGTACCTTGAAAAAGTAGTCCATATGCGCGGCCGAAACAATTTTGTACAAATTTTTCAATCCGGCGTTGTTCTGCACAAGAATAATAAGATGAAAGTTTTTCTTTGCCAGAGCCCTTGTACCACCCAGCCCAGTATTCACCTGCTCCAGTTGCGTTACGCCCCGCATGGACAAATCTTCAATTTCCTTAACGAAAATTTGCGCAAGCGCACGAGCATCATCGCATGCTCTATGATGGTTAAAAGGCGGAATTTCCAAATACTTTCCAATGGTATCCAACTTATAATTGCGCAACCCAGCATAAAGCGCCTGAGACAAAGGTAGCGTATCCAGGTAAGTATTTTCAAAAGGAATCCCATAGCGCTCTGCAGCGGCCCTAATAAAACGAATATCAAATCCATGGGCATTGTGCGCAATCAATGGACGCCCTTGCACAAACTCCAAAAAAGCCCGAACCGATTCTTCCTGTCCGGGAGCATCCGCGACCATTTCATCTGTAATCCCTGTTAACTGAGTAACTTTTTCAGGAATGTGGCAACCGGGATTTACAAATGCATTGTAACTTTCAGTAATCTCTCCATTCTCTACGATAACAGCACCGATTTCGGTAATAAAACACTCCTGAGGAGAAAGACCTGTCGTCTCAAGGTCAAACACCACAAAGGACTGCTTCATATCTCCATTGGCTGTTCCATATACCACTGGAACCATGTCATCCACAAAATATGCTTCACAACCATAAATCAGTTTAAAGTCGGGATCCTTTTTGTGAATCGCATCGGCTGCAAGCATCGCCTCTGGATATCCCTGCACCACACCATGATCCGTAATCGCCACTGCACGGTGTCCCATTCGATGTGCTGTTTTGACAATTTCTCCAGGTGCGCAAAAGCCATCCATGCTACTGAGTTTTGTATGAAGATGAAGTTCTACACGTTTTTCTTTTGCAGTATCTTGCCGTTGCTGACGGACAACCTTAAATACATCATACGGATAGATGACATAATCTCCTTCATACTTATCAAACGCACAATTTCCCTTAACGACCAACGTATCTCCTATTGACACATCGTCCCAAGGGACATTGGTCTCATCCGCTTCCATTCGAATTTTAAGATTAATAGAACTCGTATAATCCGTAATAGAAATCGAATAAATCTTTTTATAGTTGCCTTTAATTTCGGTGAAAAAGACATCGCCCCAGACCGTGATTTTATTCGAGTCTGGTCCAATATCGCGCAGCGCGGTCATATCTGTCGGTTGGAACTGTCGTCCCGTTAACAATTTGATTGGCGCCTCCGGCTCCAACGTAAGTCCCGGCACCTGAAGTGTTGCCACTACGTCTTTTTTCTTGAACTGAACCGTGGGAACCTTTTCCATCACACTTTTTTCTAAAGCTTCCGCCGATACTTCGTCTCCACTGGAAAGCGTCACAGTTGGGCGAGTTCCAGTACGTT
>NZ_CAUWGY010000088.1:0-9502 GCF_963558415.1 uncultured Ruthenibacterium sp.
GCAAAAACTTGGTGACTCAAACAGAAAATTGGGCAGTCGTATAAAACTTTGGGCCGGTGGCTTCTGATGAATGTAAAAGGGTTTTGTAGCCATGACAGGTACCTCCATGCGGACAATTAGAACGTGATTTCTGAGCGATAAGGGGTATTGCTATTCATCTCCATGATTGCCAGGCTGGAAACCGAGCATATATCTGGCTTTTAGAAGCTCTATTTGTCCGTATTCGACCTCCGTTTCCTGTCGCTTGCCGTTTTCTGACGGCGGTGTACCTTGCGGGCACAATTGGAACAATATTTGGCGCGGTTGGATTTTGCCAGAAACAGCGCACCACATTCTGCGCATCGCTTCAATCCCTTGTGACTGGTGATTTCAGCTTGTAAAGCCGGAGCACCCAGCAGAACCCAATCCCGGAACCAGGTGCAGCACAGAGAATAAGAGATGCTTTGCACACAGACGCATGGATCGCCATCATCCAGCGCAATACAATTGCCGCCGTCATAATTGCAGCAAGATTTTCGAATCAGCGCATTGGCTTTTCTCCTTTGCTTGGGTGTCATTTGAATCAACAAATTGTTTTTCCTCCCAGCTTTGTGGTTGCAGCATATGCAGATATTTTTCCATGCGTTTTCCTCCATTTCATGTAGAGAATTGATTTTGTGAGATTTATGGTTTATAATAAACATAAACCATAAACTTTAATTGAATTGTACCGCAGAAAAAGCCTGAATGCGGTATATCAACCACAAATTATTTTGGTTTCAGAAAACACACGTTTGTAAATTATAGTTTATAAACGGATAGGAGGATAAACTCATGCTGTATGACGAAGCACGGATGGCGCTGACCAAAGAGCGGCTGGAAGATCTTCGTAAAGAAAAAAAGCTGTCCTTTGAACAGCTTTCCAAGCAGCTTGCAGAGCGTGGCGTCAACATCAGCCATACAAATCTCAAAAATTATGAAATCAACGATCCTGTCCATCCTCTGTATGGTCGTACCCGCAGCATGAGCATCGAGTATCTGGTCGCCTTTGCGGATTTTTACGATGTGTCGGTGGAGTATCTGCTGGGACTGTCTAACTCTCGCAAACAGGAATACCACAATATTTCTGAGCAGTTGGGTCTGTGCGACGGGGCGATTGAAGAATTGATTCGATGCAAGGAAGATTCTAACAGTGAGGAAGATCCGAAAATATATGCACAGCAGGATACAGCAATTCTAAATGATTTTCTCACCAGTATGGAGTTTGAAATTGTGATGGAGAAGATCAAGCAGAGCTTATTTTCGTACTATCTGTACGCACTGAGCAGTGATGCTTTTGGAACAAAACAGCGTGAGAAAAATGCTGAAAAACTGGAAGAAGCCCGCCTGTTGATGAACAAATATGGTTACTTTCCGGTCGAGAATGATGTAATTTCCCAAGTCCACATGGAAAATGCTATTGGCGTACTGAACTCTTATCTGCGAAAATTGCCGAAGCGACTATATGATGAATTTAGGAAGAACTAAACAAAGAAAGTAGGTTGCTAATATGGATAATCAGATTCACAACCAGATTGTGAGCTTTATTTGGGGCATTGCTGATGACTGTCTGCGCGATGTGTATGTGCGTGGCAAGTATCGTGATGTGATTTTGCCTATGACGGTGATTCGCCGTCTGGATGCTGTTTTGGAGAATACGAAACAGCAGGTTATGGACATGAAAGCCAAACTGGATGCTGCGGGGATTACCAATCAAACGGAGGCACTGTGTGTAGCTGCAGGACAGGCGTTTTGCAACACTTCTCCCTTCCGTCTGCGTGATCTGACGGCCCGCGCCAAGCAACAGCAGCTCAAAGCTGATTTCACCGCATACTTGGACGGTTTTTCTCCAAATGTACAGGAGATTTTACAGAAGTTCCAGTTCCGAAACCAAATTGACACAATGATCGAAGCCGATATTCTGGGCGCAGTCATTGAAAAATTTGTGTCGAAGGAAATCAACCTCAGCCCGAATCCAGTTTATACCGATGATAGTAAAACCGAGATCAAGCTGCCGGGGCTGGATAACCACGCTATGGGTACTATCTTTGAAGAGCTGATTCGCAAGTTCAACGAGGCCAACAACGAAGAAGCCGGCGAACACTACACGCCTCGTGATGTGGTGGAGCTGATGGCAGACTTGATTTTTGTACCCATCAAGGACCAGATCAAGGATGCCACATATTCCTGCTATGATGGAGCCTGCGGTACGGGTGGTATGCTGACCGTGGCGCAGGATCGCCTGCTGGAACTGGCGGAAGAAACCGGCAAGCAGGTTTCGATCCACTTGTTTGGCCAGGAAGTGCAGCCGGAGACCTATGCCATCTGTAAAGCGGATATGCTGCTGAAGGGTGACGGAAAGCAGGCAGAGCATATCAGTTATGGCTCTACGCTGTCGATGGACGGTAACGCTACCAGACAGTTTGATTTTATGCTGTCCAATCCTCCTTACGGAAAGACCTGGAAAGTGGACGCAGAAAAGATGGGCGGCAAAAAAGACATTCTGGACAGCCGTTTCAATGCCTACCTGGAGGATGGGACTCAGCTTGCCATGATCCCCCGTGTCAGTGATGGCCAGTTGCTGTTCCTGCTGAATAATGCGGCGAAGATGAAGACGGATACCCCTCTGGGCAGCCGCATCGCTGAAGTTCACAACGGTTCCGCTCTGTTTACGGGTGATGCAGGTTCCGGTGAAAGCAATGCCCGCCGTTACCTCATTGAGAGTGACCTGGTGGAAGCGGTAATTGCACTGCCGGAGAAAATGTTTTATAACACAGGCATCGGTACTTATATCTGGGTGTTGAGTAACAAAAAAGAGGAACGCCGCAAAGGAAAAATTCAGCTGATCGACGCCACTGCGATGAAATCCCCGCTGCGTAAAAACATGGGCGAGAAAAACTGCGAGCTGACACTGGAGCTCCGGGATGAAATCATGCGAATTTTCATGGAGATGGAAGAAAGCTCCGTCAGCCGTGTATTTGACAACCGGGAATTCGGATATTGGTCCATTACTGTCGAGCGCCCGCTCCGCTTGCGGGTTTACCTTGACAGAACAATTCCTGCCGACACTTTCAAAAAGACGGAGGAGTTGGAGGAAGTACAGAAGGCGATTCGTTCTGTCCCGGCAGGAACTCCGACCGATGATTGGACAGCTTTTGCCAAGGCCACAAAGCTAAAAACGGCCGCATTGAAAAAGATTCGTCCCTTTATCACGGAGAAAGACCCCACGGCGCAGCCCATTGACGGAGAACCTGATACCGACCTGCGGGACACAGAGATTATTCCCTTTACTTATGAGGGTGGGATCGATGCCTTTATGAAAAATGAGGTACTGCCGTATGCGCCGGATGCCTGGGTAGACGAAAAGAAAACTCAGATTGGCTATGAGCTATCCTTCACCAAGTATTTCTATCAGCCGGTGCAGCTGCGCAGCATGGAGGACATAGTGGCCGACCTCAAAAAGTTGGAATCTGAAACCGATGGTATGTTGGCGGAGATTCTTGGAGGGGTGGAGTAATGGGAAAATACGAGAGTTATCAAGAAACACCATATACATGGTTACCTGAAGTCCCAACCCATTGGTCCGCAAAAACTATTCGCTCTATTACCAAGTTATCTAACGAAAGATGTGGCGACAGGAAATATACACTATTGTCTGTGTATCGTGAATACGGCGTAATTCAAAAGGCATCACGCGACGATAATCGCAATGTAGAGAGCGAGGATTTATCAAATTATAAGGTCGTTGTTCCCGGAGATCTTGTACTAAATAAAATGAAAATGTGGCAAGGGTCTTTGGGTGTTTCAAAATATCAAGGAATAGTAAGCCCGGCCTATATTGTGTGCAATGTAGTAGACAGCACTATCAATTTCACTTATCTCCATATGTTACTAAGATCTACAGGATTTAAGACTTATTACAACCAGTTTTCATATGGCGTTCGCGTAGGACAGTGGGATATGCATTATGATGATTTCAAGAAACTGCTAATATATCTTCCGCCCCGCGAAGAACAGGACCAGATTGTTCGTTATTTGTAGTGGCAGACCTATAAAATCAATCAACTAATTGACGCAAAGAAAAGACAGATTCAAGTGTTGAGGGAGTATGCTCTCTCTGCGTGTAATGAGCTACTAACAAGAGGAATTAATCCCAATGTTACATTTCAGCCCACAGGCTCAAACTGGATGGGTGAAATTCCGGTTCATTGGAAAATCAGCAAAATCGCAAAGCATTTCACCATTAAAAAGCGTATTGCAGGAAAAGAAGGATATGATGTTCTATCTATTACGCAGCAAGGACTAAAGGTGAAAGATATATCTACAAACGAAGGACAAATGGCAGCAAACTACTCTGGATATCAATTTGTATATCCGGGTGATTTTGCCATGAATCATATGGACTTGCTGACAGGCTATATTGATATTTCAAAGCATTTCGGTGTTACAAGCCCAGATTATCGAGTATTCGTATTGGATGATACAAAAAATTGTTATCCGGAATACTATCTACAGTTATTCCAACTTTGCTACAAACGAAAAATATTTTATGGGTATGGGCGAGGTGCAGCTAATCAAGGAAGATGGCGTATGCCTGCGGTTAATTTCAGAAATTTTGAAATTCCGTTACCTCCCTATCAAGAGCAGAAGATAATTTCTGCAAAGATTCAGGAAATCAATGCACGGATTGAAAGTGCTTGCTCAAAGCTCGAATCCGAAATCATTACCTTGTCCGAAATGAAGACCCGCCTGATTTCTGATGTTGTCACAGGTCAGATTGATGTGCGGAATATTGAAGTGCCGGCTTTTGAGTCAGTTGAGGAAATGGTGGATGAAGCCGAAGAACCAGAGGACGAGATGGAGGTGGAATAATGAGCACAGAAACTAAAAAGGTATTTATCTCGTATTCTTGGAAAGTTCAAGAAAAAGTAATAGAACTGGCCGAAAGATTGATTTCTAACGGAATTGATGTCATCCTTGACGTGTACGACTTAAAAGAAGGTCAGGACAAGTATGCATTTATGGAGCAATCTGTAAATGATCCAAGCGTAGATAAAGTATTGATCATTTGTGACCGTAGCTATATGGAAAAAGCGAATGATCGCAGCGGTGGCGTTGGAGATGAAACGGTCATTATTTCACCAGAAATATACGGCCAGATGAAGCAGGAAAAATTTATTCCTATCGCTTTTGAAGTAGATGAAGAAGGTAAAGCATGCATTCCTCACTACTTAAAGACTCGGATTTATATTGATCTGACAACTGAAGATGATCGGTATGAAACTGAATATGAAAAATTGCTTAGAAACATCTATCAGAAACCAATACACAAGAAACCAGCTTTGGGCACAAAGCCGGAGTGGTTAGAAGATGAAACTGTAGATTTATCTGCTATTCGCGATATTCTGAAACAGGTTCGAGGGTATACGGGCGGAAATACAGCAAAGGCGGATTTCCTCTTGAGGAAAGCTTCAGATGAATTTGTGGACGCCGCAAAGCAGTATGTACTGCCTAAGGACATAGACATTGCAGATGGGTTGTTAAAAGTAATCGATCAAACTAAACCGTTTAGAGATTTGTTTGTGACCTATTGTGAGAACTTGATATACAGTGATCAGCTTAGAGGTGAAATTTTATCAGAACTATTTGAGCGTTTGTATAACGAACTGCATGATGCTGGTGGAAAAGGGGCCTATAGCGAGAGTGACTTCGAATTATATGACTATATGATTTGGGAGTTTTTTATTTGTGCCACAGCTGTTTTACTTCACTATGAACGATTTGCTGAATTGCGACAACTGCTGGTTCACCCGTATTTTTTGAGAACTGATTACTTTAATTCAAATATTGAACCGCAAACTTTTGATATCTTTCGGAAATATACCAGAACCATCGAAGAAGTATGCAAGCCTAAAAGTGAAAATCCACGTTTATTTACTTTAGCGGGAGAGATACTTGTAAATCGAGAAAAGAAACCGATTCTGACAAAACAGTCAATTGCTAATGCGGATATTGTACTCTACCAGCTAAATGGCATTTTTGATACCTCTGAGAATAAGCGGTGGAGTATGTGGTTCCCTACGACATACATTTATCATCAAGGTCAGCAGGTCCTATGGAAAAAACTAATTTCCAAGTCATATTGCAAAAAAATATTCCCTTTGTTTTCGGTAAATACGGTAGATGAATTGAAAGAAAAAGTGCAAGGATCTGTAGAGAGTCGAGATATCAGGTATAATAATTCTTGGCATAATGCCCCAGGAATTTTGTCCTCAATTAAGCTTGATGAAATTGGAACGCTGGAATGAGGTGACACTATGCCAACCAATACAAAAGAATCTGGCCTTGAAACTTTAATCGTGGATTGGCTGGTCAACCATAACAGCTATGAGCAGGGCACAAATGCCGACTATAACCGCGACTATGCCATTGACGAAACTCGTTTGTTCCGCTTTTTGCAGTCCACGCAGGGCGATGCGATGGACAAGCTGGGCGTGTTCAAAAGTGAGCAGAAAAAGCAGCAGTTTCTCAATCGTCTACAAGGTGAAATTGCCAAGCGTGGAATCATAGATGTTCTGCGCAAGGGAATCAAGGTGTACCCGGTGGATTTGGTCATGTTCTATCTGACCCCAACCGCAAAAAACGTGGCTGCCCGTAAGATGTTCGAGCAGAATATCTTCAGCGTAACCCGCCAACTGATGTACTCCAAGGACGCCACAAGGCTGGCTCTGGATCTATGCGTGTTCATCAACGGTCTGCCGGTTATTACATTTGAGTTGAAAAACCAGCTCACCAAGCAGAATGTGGACGATGCTGTTTATCAATACCAGCATGACCGAGATCCCAAAGAACTGCTGTTTCAGTTCAAACGCTGCATGGTTCATTTTGCAGTGGACGATGCGCAAATCAAGTTCTGTACCAAGCTGGACGGAAAAGCCAGTTGGTTCCTCCCGTTCAACAAGGGATATAAGGATGGAGCGGGGAATCCGCCCAATCCAAACGGCATGATGACCGATTATCTCTGGAAGGACATTCTGACCAAGCAGAAGCTGGCCCGCATTATTGAAAACTACGCCCAAATGGTGGAAAAGGAAGACCCGGACACCAAAAAGAAAACATATACTCAGGTATTTCCTCGATACCACCAGCTGGATGTGGTAGAGCGGTTGCTGGCGGATGTGAAGGCAAACGGTATTGGACAGCGGTATCTCATTCAGCACAGCGCCGGTTCCGGAAAATCCAACTCTATTACTTGGCTGGCTCATCAGCTCATAGGGCTGGAATCGGACGATGGCGAGCTAATTGTGGACAGTGTGATCGTTGTTACGGACCGAGTGGTTCTGGACAAGCAGATTCGGGATAACATCAAGCAGTTCATGCAGGTGAGTAGCACCGTAGCATGGGCGGAACATTCCAGCGATCTGCGAAAGGCAATTCAGGCTGGGAAACGAATCATCATTACCACCGTGGAGAAATTCCCCTTTGTCCTTTCTGACATTGGCACACAGCACAAGGATAACCATTTTGCAATCATTATCGACGAGGCCCATTCCGGGCAGAGTGGGCGCACTTCGGCAAAGATGAACCTCGCTCTTTCTGGACTGGCCTCTGAGGAAGAACAGGATAATGAGGATAAAATCAATGCCATGTGTGAGGGCCGCAAGCTGCTGAAAAATGCCAGCTACTTCGCCTTTACTGCCACGCCTAAGAATAAAACCCTGGAGACCTTCGGAACCCCGTACCAAGAGGGAGATAAAATCAAGCATCGCCCATTCCATGTCTATACCATGAAACAGGCAATCCAAGAGGGCTTTATCCTGGATGTGCTTAAATACTATACCCCTATCGACAGCTTTTATCGCTTAAAAAAGACCGTGGAGGACGATCCGCTCTACGATAAGAAGAAAGCTCAAAAGAAGCTCCGTGCCTTTGTAGAGAATCAGTCTTTTACTGTTGAGCAAAAAGCTGAAATGATGGTCAGCCATTTCCACGAACAGGTGATTGCCAAGGGTAAAATTGGTGGAAAAGCCAGAGCAATGATTATCACCAGCAATATTGAGCGTTGCATTGAATACTACTATGCGGTCAATAGATGCTTAGCTGCTCGGCATAGTCCTTATAAAGCAATCATCGCGTTTTCTGGCGAAAAGGAATTTCACGGTCAGCAGCCTGCATTGACTTCTGCGGGGCTAAATGGATTCCCGGATAACAAAATCCAAAAGACATTTAAGCAAGATCCCTACCGTTTCTTGATTGTGGCGGATATGTTCCAAACAGGCTATGATGAACCGCTGTTGCACACCATGTATGTGGATAAGCCACTTTCTGACATTAAGGCCGTGCAGACGCTCTCTCGGCTCAATCGCGCTCATCCGCAGAAGCATGATACTTTTGTTTTGGACTTCGCCAATGATTCAGCCACGATTGTGGAGGCTTTTTCTCGGTACTACCGCACCACATTGCTGTCGGATGAAACTGATCCCAACAAACTCTATGACCTGATTGCCGCAATGGAGGAGTATCAGGTATTCACACAGGATCATGTAGAGAAACTGGTCAATCTCTACCTCGACGGTGCCGAGCGGGATCGCCTTGATCCTATTCTGGATGCTTGCGCTGCTGCATACAAAGAACTGGATGTCGACGGACAAATCAAATTTAAAAGTGCGGCCAAATCCTTTGTGCGTACTTATGGATTCCTGGGGGCTATTCTCCCTTATGGAAATCCTGATTGGGAAAAGCTCTCGATTTTCTTGAATCTGCTTATCCCGAAACTGCCGTCTCCGCCAGAGGATGATTTTACACAGGGGATTTTAGAGGCGATTGATCTGGATAGCTATCGCTTAGAGGCTAAGGAATGTATTTCTCTTGTGCTTCAGGATGAAGATGTAGAAGTGGCCCCTGTGCCGACGGGTCAGATCGGAGCCAAGAAAGAGCCGGAGATGGATTTGCTCTCTGCCATCTTGACCACATTCAATGATATGTTTGGCAACATAGATTGGAATGATGCGGATAATGTCCGCCGTCAAATCCTTGAGATTCCGGCTATGGTTTCCAAAGATGAGCACTATCAAAATGCTATGAAAAACTCCGATAAGCAAAATGCTCGTATTGAAAGTGAGCGTGCTTTGCAGCAGGTTATTTTTAGCATTATGGCTGACAATATGGAACTGTTCAAGCAGTTTCAGGATAATCCCGATTTCAAAAAATGGCTGTCTGATCTAGTGTTTAATTTGACTTACAATAAAGACGGAAAGCCTTATCAAACGCCGTCTCAGAATTGAGAAAACCGCAGTAGAATTACCCCTATGTCCTGAACCGTGGCATAGGGGTAATTCTAAATAAAAAAGCGTTCGCAGAACGCGCAGCCGCAGAATGAAGTTCTGCGATCAAAAGGGGTTTGGGGGCGCTGCCCTCAACAAGCAGACGGCAGGAAATGTGAGTGTGTATTAACACTCGCATTGCTTGCCGGATTTGTGTGTGG
>NZ_CAUWGY010000089.1:0-9438 GCF_963558415.1 uncultured Ruthenibacterium sp.
GACAGAACAAAGTTTGCCGACAAAATACACCAGGGCATGTATGCAAAGGCAGACGTACGATATCCCAGAGAAAGCGATTGTGCGTCAAGAGTAATTTCATGTCCTTGATCGTCCAAAAATGTCACATCGCGTAAAATATCCTTTATTTCGCCCCCGTAAGCACCGGCGTTCATATAAACTGCACCGCCAACACACCCCGGAATTCCAAAAGCAAATTCCATGCCGGACAGTCCTGCATCCGCAGCCGCAAGACAAACTTTGGACAACGATGCCCCAGCTCCGGCTTTTACAATGTTACCTTGTACTTCAATCCGGCTAAAAGATTCTCCTACACGAATAATTACGCCGTTGTAACCGGAGTCAGAAAACAATACATTTGTCCCGCGTCCTAAAAGGTAAGTGCGCACCCCAAGTTCTGTACATTTATCCCGTACAGCCTGTAATTGCTTAGCATTTTCCGGTGTGCAATAAATTTCTGCAGGTCCACCGATTTTAAAAGAGGTATGACGCGACATGGGCTCCTTCCGCGCACAGGGAATTTCCTGTTGAATCATCCAGTTGAAAACAGCATCGATTTTTTCCATTGATACACGCCCTATTATTTATTATTTTGACGGCCGAGACTTGCGGCGCCAATAATACCCGCGTCATTATGCAACTCAGCGGCTACGATTTTTGTTCGATGATTGCTATTGCGAGCAAAATCTTCTTCATCCACAAGTTTACGCAGCGGGGCCATTAAAGTTTCCCCTTCGCGAGAAACTCCACCACCAATACAAATAATTTCCGGTTGAAAAATATTTATGACGTTAATCAGGCCACAAGCTACATACCGAACAAATTGTTCGACCAATTCCGTTGCGAGTGTATCACCGGCACGCATTGCGTCAAATGCAGTTTTGGCATTTACCTTTTTTAAATCACCATCAACCATTTTCCACATTATATTATCTTTATGAGCTTCCAATGCAGCACGAGTATCCTCCTCAAGAGCACGTGCAGAAGCATATTTTTCCCAACAGCCCTTTCGCCCACACATGCAAGGCCGGCCATCCATCTCAATAACAGTATGCCCTATCTCTGCGCCTGCCGAATTGAAACCAGAAAAAATCTTTCCGTCCAGGATAATTCCGCTTCCAATTCCAGTCCCCAAGGTAATAACCACTGCACTACGGCTTCCTCGCGCACCACCAGCAATATATTCTCCATACGCCGCAGCATTCGCATCGTTTTCAATATATACTTTTCCCGGAAGAAGCTTTTCCATTGCATCTGTCAAATGCCAATCCCAATAACCAAAATTCGCATTAAATTCAATGATTCCCGTGTTGGGATTGACACTTCCCGGAGTTCCAATTCCCGTCCAAAGAATGTCCTGTTCAAATGATAAATGGTTTCGTTCCACCAATTCACGACAAATTTCGGCTATGGACTGCTCCACCTCAGATTCTGGCCGCGGCAAATTTGTTTTGCGGGAAAGATGGTCGATGATATGATACGCCTCGTCTACAAGACCAACCGCAATATTGGTTCCGCCTAAATCTACTCCAAGTGTATATCGTTTCATTCTGTTTCCTCCATAAATTTTAGAATTGTTTTTTGGCGCTCGCGAAGCAGGCGAATGAAGTTTTCTTTCGAAGCATTAACAATCAATTCCGGCGGAAAATCAATATCTTTCAATAGTTCAAGAATATTATTGACGCGCCCAAGATGATAAATTGAATGCGCATCGGAGTTGACAGCCACCATCGTTTGATTTTTCTTGCAAGCAAGTGCCAAATTCCGGAGATTCTGCTCATTGCCAGGTCGAACAACACAAGAATTAGCGTTCAGTTCCACTACTTTTTTCTTTGACGAAAAAACTTGAGTAACCGCGTCATAATCATATGGATAGAATCGACTCTCCGAATGTCCTATCATATCTACAAGTGGATTTTCGGCCACATTGATCCACAACTGAGTCACTGTATCTTCCTTCACTGGTCCAGGAAATGTATCAGAATGTATAGACACAATTAGCCAGTCCAAATTTAACTTTTTCAACGTATCACAGTCAAAATCAAGTGTCCCATCCACATTGCACACATTTGCTTCCATTCCTTTTAAAACCCAAATGTCTTCCATGCGATGCGGCAAAGTCGTTAAATTGTGAAAATACCACGGATGCGCACTGTCTGGCATCAAAGGACCATGGTCTGTGATTGCTAATGCAAAATGTCCAAGGTCATGAGCACGCCGCGCCATTTCCGTAATCGTGTTAAAAGCATGATTTGACACCATGGTATGTGTGTGTAGATCGGCAATGATCTCCATAGAATCCCTCTTTACTGTTTAACCATTTACATCATTTTCCAGTCCAAGACGCGCCAAAAGATCCTGAGCCGCATTATAACCCATCTTCTTTTGACGGTTATTGATCGCAGCCGCCTCCAAAATTACGGCCAGATTTCGACCGGGCATGACTGGAATTACCGTGCTGGGAAGCGGCAGTCCCAAAATTTCTGTTGTATCCGTTTCCAGTCCTGTCCGACTATAATTTTTAGTTTTATCCCAAGGTTCCAGATGAACTACAAGATCAATTTTCTCACTCATTTTAATAGCACCAGAACCAAATACTCGTGCCACATTAATGATGCCTACGCCACGAAGTTCAATAAAATGGCGAATATTCTCGGGAGCCGTACCCAAAATAGTACGATCTGATACCCGCCGCAGTTCCACAGCATCATCGGCAATCAGACGATGTCCACGCTTTACCAGTTCGATGGCGGTTTCACTTTTTCCAACGCCACTTTCGCCTAAAATTAGCAGTCCTTCGCCATACACTTCTACAAGAACTCCATGTCTTGTGATACGCGGGGCTAAATCTACACTCAAAATGGAAATCAAACCACTCATCATACTAGAGGTGCTCTCAGAACTGCCAAGAACAGGGACCTGATATTGTTCTGCAAACTCAAAAATTGCATCACAAATTGTCAAATCTCTTGTGACAATCACCGCAGGCGGTTTCATAGAAAAAAGAGTGTGAACATGGCTTCTGCGTTCATTTTCTGGCAAAGTATGCAGATAACCCATTTCTGCATTTCCAAGAATTTGAATGCGGGTACGGTCAAAGTATTCATCATATCCCGCTAATAGAAGACCTGGTCGATTCACATCTGCGGACCGAATAGGAATTTCTTTCAAATCCTTAGGCGTGTATGCGACCCGAAGATTCATCTGTTTTACGATTTTATCAAGAGAAACACTGAAATTCACCATCATCAAAACCTCACTTTTCCAAGATTGGACGAAAAGAGTGTTACCCATGTTTATTATATAATAACGTCAACCAGATATCAATTTGCTTTTAAATAGAAAACTGGGACAGATTTAAGCGATTTTTTTACTTTTTTTAAATTCTGAAAAACATTATCGTTATCTAGAAACCAAAACAAAAATCTCTTCTCAAAACGATTTAATTCTGATATAATAAATTGTAACTGTGCTTTTGCAAATTCCAATTGCGATAAGGAGATGCAATAATGAGAATTGCCCTTTTTGCTGAGACATATTTTCCTTTTATAAGTGGAATTGTAACGCATATTCAAACGTTGAAAGAGGCTTTGGAGGATGAAGGACACGAGGTATTGATCGTGACCGCCAGCCCTAAAACCAACCGGCATTATGTAAAAGACGGTGTATTATATTGTCCTGCAATTCCAATGAAACGGATTTATGGCTATGGATTTTCGAATCCTCTGAATATGGAGCGATTAAATATTATCCGTCAGTTTAATCCCGATATTCTACACATTCATACAGAATTTAGTATGGGGATTTTTGCTCAATTTGCCGCCAGAAAACTGAAAAAGCCCATTGTATATACATTGCATACAATGTACGACGATTATCTTTTCTATGTAGCCCCACATAAATTCGGTCAACAGATGGTAAAACCTGCAGCGCATCTGTATTTTCGTAGTACGGCAAACAAAGCAACCGAAATTATCGGCCCGTCGCTTAAGGTTGTGGAATTTCTTCGTCGATGCGGCGTAGAAAGACATATCAATATTATTCCCAATACCGTCGATTTATCTGATTTTTTACCTCAAAACGTTTCTTCAGACGATGTCCGTTCTATCCGGCAATCTCTCGGAATAAGGGATGGGGATACCGCTCTTTGTTTCGTTGGGCGTCTTGGAAAGGAAAAAAGCATTGATACTTTGATTGACTTTTTCGCACAAAATTGCAAAGGCGACGACCAATACAAATTATTTATTATTGGCGATGGTCCTGAAAAAGACAATCTTTCCAGACAAATTCAAGACTTGGACATTTCATCCCAGGTAAAATTGCTTGGCCGAATCGAACATGCCAATCTCCCCCCTTATTATCATGCATGTGATCTTTTTGCCACAGCGTCTTTGTCGGAGATGAACTCAATTTCCATGTTGGAGGCCATGGCTAGTGGTTTATATGTATTGCAACGTTTAGATATTTACAATAAAAATCAAATCCAAAGCGGTGAAAATGGTGAAACCTTTACATCCTCCAAAGGATTTGGAACATTGATCTTTGAACAGGCAGCTTTAACAACTGATCAAAAACTGGCCAGGCGCCAACGTGTGACGGCCTTTACTAACCGTTACGGTAAAAAAGAATTTATTGCTCAAGTCTTGAATGTATATGAGCGAGCGATTGCAGAATACAAAAAATAAAGGAGCATGCTTATTATGCAAAAATATGATGTAGCTATTATTGGTGGTGGAATTGGAGGGTTGATGAATGCATATCGACTTTGCACAAAATCCCCCGAATTAAAAGTTATCTTATTTGAAAAAGGACATGATATAGAAAAGCGTTTATGCCCGATTGTAGCTGGAAAGGTCTCAACCTGCATTAAATGCAAGTCCTGCGCTATCATGGAGGGACTTGCTGGCGCAGGTGCGTTTTCAGACGGAAAATACGTAATCTCCACTGAATACGGTGGATGGCTGCCCGAGTTTTTAGAGCCGAAAACGGTTTTGGATTATATTGAACAAGCAGATGGCATTCTTCAGTCTTTCGGTGCACCCGCGGAACGTTTTATGCCCAACAATGAGTTAAAGAAGAAGTGTTTAGAATATGATTTGCACATGTCACAAGCACAGCTAAAACATTTGGGCACAGATGCTAACTTTGCCACCATGTGCAAAATGGTTTCATTCTTGAAAGAGCGCGTCACGATTCTTTCGGACACAGATGTTACCGATGTAGACAAGGCTACCCATACGGTCTATTATTCTAATAACCAAGGCAATGATTCAATTAGTGCGGAACATATTGTATTTGCAGTAGGTCGCGTTGGAAGCCGTTTCTTTGCAAAATGGTGTACCAAAAACGCAATCCCTTTAAAAAACAATCAAGTGGATATCGGTGTTCGTGTTGAACTCCCCAGCGTCGTATGGGAAGATTTTTCTAAAAAGATTTATGAGCCTAAAATTTGGTATCGCTCTAAACAATATGGCGATGTAACACGCATGTTCTGCTTCAATGAACGCGGTCAAGTTGTAATGGAAAACACCTCCGGTGTGTTGACGGTAAACGGACATGCCTATGTTGATGAGGCTAAGAAAAGCGAAAATTCAAACTTTGCCCTGCTCTCGACCATTCGCTTCACAGAGCCCTTTAAAGAGCCAATTGAATATGCGCGCAGTGTGGCAGGGCTTGCCAATCTAATCAGCGGTGGCAGTGTTTTGGTGCAACGGCTAGGAGATTTGATTGCGGGACGCCGGACCGATGCAAGACGTTTGGCTCAAAGCACAGTTCGTCCTACTTTGAATGCAGTTCCTGGCGATTTGAGCTTATGCTTGCCGAAACGCCAGCTTGATAACATCGTAGAGACCTTGGGCGCTTTGGATAAAGTCGCTCCTGGAACAATGAACTATGACACACTTCTGTATGGTGTGGAATGCAAATATTACTCTGCACGGCCCGATTGTACAGATTTCGAATTGGACGGATGTGAAAAAATTTATGCGGTTGGCGACGGTACGGGATTTACCCGTTCCTTGTCACAAGCGGCTGCTCACGGATTGTATGTAGCAGATAAGATTCTTAAATAATTCAAAAAAGAGGTCCTGTAAAAACAGGGCCTCTTTTTTATATTTAGGAATCCGACAAGTTCCCTATCACCTGAATTTGGATATGCGATTCCATCTGATCCTGTGACTTCCACGCTTCTATTCGCTTAGCATCATGAAGACGAAGCCACCATTCCCATTGAAACACATCATTCTTTTCATAAAAAGTTTGGCTCACAATGTTTGACACGGTATCCACCAACCACCGGTTAGCCATAATGAGTTCTTGCGATGAACGATTAATGGAAACTGTTTTTCCATCGATACTTAAATGCTCTAATCGCCCAGAAATGGAAAGCTGAAGTAACAAATCATCTTCTTTTTCCAGCACTTGTGTTTCCATGGTAAGCGGACCCGTTTTCAAAGAAATTTCTTGTCCATCGTATTGTGCCTGTGTAGACAATCTTTGACTTTTTCCATCCAGCATTAAGGCAACCTGAAGTTCTGTTGCATTCCATACCTCATAACACTGGTCCTCTTTAAAAAGAAATGCTTTTTTTACACCAATATAATCTTCTTCGGGAGAGAATTCCAAAACCGGAAGCCATCCGCTTTCTCCCTTTTCTCCGGGGATCGATTCGTAAATACTTTTTGCCGGACTCGCCTGAGTTAATGTTCGATCTGTAAGCCTTTCCCCTTCTTGAATTACATTTTCAATTATATCATCACACTTGGAAAATTCATCGCCTTCCAATTCCGTCAAATATACGGAAAGATTCAACCGTCCGACATCTTCTTGACCAAAGTAGCTGAGATAGGAAGAAATATTTTTTGTCGCTCCCGGCCCCAAAAGTAAAAGTTCATTTTGTGCATAAAATACTTTTTTATTCTGTTGCTGTTCCGCAAGATACAAAGCTTCTTCTAACGTATCTCCTTTTGCCATGTAAATTTTGGCTTTGCCCGTAACGGAAGCAGTATCCGAATTAGGCTCACAAGTAAATACTACTAAAGCTGCCTCTATCTTTCCATCGGCAAGCGTATTCATATAGACTGCTTTTACAATTGCTCGTTCTCCTAAACTTCGACTTTGAAAACAGCCGCACAGCACAAAGCACATTAGAACGGTTAACATTGTTTTAACCATTGTTTTCCGCATGATGCAGTCTCCTTTCAAGGCAGACCTGTAGAATAAGCATAAGCATAAAAACACCTGTTCCAACACTCTGAATACATTCCTGTAAGGATTCTGGACACAAAAGTGCTAAACCAAGTCCAATCGCGACACATCCAATGGACTTAAGCTCTGAGTGCATACGATTTGGGGTTATACGTAATAAACTGCTCTGAACGGCACAAACATACACCGAAGCTTTAGCTGCTTCTGCCATTGACCAAACAAATACATGCAACGCATCTAACCGTTTAAATACGGAGAGTCGTCCCAATCTGGATAAAGAGTGAAGGACTTGTGTTTGTTGAGCCGTTTGTTCACCAAGTACCATTTCCTCACATAATTTTAAAAATATTGTCAAAAGAGTAAAGGCCCAGAAAAATTTTGCAAGTGAATTTTTATTTTCAGGATTCTTCACTTGAAGGTAATTCAACACCAGCAAAAGTACCGGCGATAGAAAAAAGCCAGAGAAAGCTGCGTGTAAAATATCCCCCATTGAAAAAGGCTTTAATATTAAGTTTTCCGGTTTCATCTGAGCGATATTGGCGATGATGAGTAAGATCAGTGAACCAGCAAATGGCCAAATGAGAAGGTTAGCCAATCGAATCGTTGCTTCCATGCCCGTGCGAAGCACGTAAAATAAAAGCATCAGAAAAACGACGTATACCGCCAATGACGTGTAGGAAGCATCGCTTGTAAAGCGAAAAAATTGTTCTGTGCGAACGAGAGTACATCCACAACTGAACGCCATAATCAACAACAATAAAAATTGAAGTCCGCGTCCAAAACATTTTCCAGAGGAAAACCGAAGTACAAATAATAAAATCACATATATCAGAATAGAATCGATCACAGTGGCCGGTATAGCAATCTGCGCACGAAAATATTCTTTTTCCATAAATGAAGTAATTGCCAAGTCAATGGTTACCATCAAAAACAAAGCCGGAAGTAACGTTTTGGCATTGAGTTTTTGTCTATTCATTATTTTTCTCCGGCCTTTCTTGCAATTGATTTACAGAAAAATTTGACTTTGCAAGTGTTTTCCAATTAGCACGTATGATTCCATCTCTTAAAAAAGCACGGCTCGCAGGTGCAATGGGAGAAAGGTAAGGTATACCAAAACTATTCATACTGCATAGATTGCTTAACATCCACACCGTAAGCGCAGAAATTCCAAGTGGACCTAAAAGTCCGCCTGCAAGAATGAACAAAATCCGTAAAACCGTTGCTGGCTCATAAAGAGATGGAACTACATAAGTGCAAATAGCGGTCAATGCGGTAACGATTACAACCGGAGTGCCAAGAATTCCCGTACTAACTGCCGCATCTCCCACAATTAAAGCCGCGACCAAGCTTACCGAATGGCCAATGGGCTTAGGAAGTCTCAGTCCTGCTTCTCGCACAATTTCAAGCAAAAAATTCACAAAAAGTGCTTCTAGGAAAAGCGGCAATGGTGTAGCCAATTCAGCAGATGCTACTTTGTAAAGCAATTGGGGTGGCAACAATTCCGGTGTGAAGTTGGCGATGGAAACAAACACACCAGGAAGCATGACCGCAAGAAAAAAAGCAAGGTATTTAAATACGCGTATCAAAGACGAAAAATATGCTTTTTCCGAGTAATCATCCATACTTTGAAAGTTCTCATTAAAAAAGTATGGAACAATCATAGCAAAGGGACTTCCATTTGCTAAAATAATGATTTTCCCCTCGCAGATTTTGGCACTGGACGTATCAGGACGCTCTGTATATCCAACGGCTTGAAAAAAAGAAAAGCGGCTTCTTTGTAAAAAGGAAGCGAGGTATCCACTATCAAAGACAAATGGCAGTTTCGTTGTTTCGAGCCTTTCTTTTACAAGACGTAAAAGTGAATCGGAAACCAATTTTTTATTATAAAGAAGAGCAATTTCGGTCTGCGTACGCTCTCCAAGTGTCATTGTTTCTACCATAAGCTCATCGCTACGTATTAAACGACGAATCAGACTAATATTGACGCGCAGTAATTCGGTGAATCCCTCACGTGATCCACGTATATTGCTTTCGCCGCTCGGTTCTTGTACAGAACGAAACTGCATACTTTGCGTTGAAAGTACCAAACCTCGTTCCACGCCATCCACCAAAATCACACTTGTTCCGGCGGTCAATTGAGCACGAGCATCCTCGACGCAGAGAACACATTTTGACTCCATGGGAATTGCTGTCTGCTTCCAGATATAATCGAAT
>NZ_CAUWGY010000090.1:0-9136 GCF_963558415.1 uncultured Ruthenibacterium sp.
ACCGGCGATGTGAAACTGAAGCTTTATAAGGGCAACATCATCCCCGCCGGCACAACGTCTCCTTACAGTTTGTACAGCGAGGAGCTGGCCACCTTCGGCGAGGACGAAATTTACGACCAGAAGGATTCCGCCGGGTTCATCCATTTGTTCGGCCTGCCCATCACCGTGCAGGCAAAGCTCAAACAGAAATGGGAGGAGTAATCATGTTTCAGCATGCCATCGTAAAAATTCCCTGCAAAGCGATGATCAACGGCATCACCGACCACCCGGAGCTGGGGGTCCCGGACTACGAAAAAGCCCTGGCTCAGCACGCGGCTTACATCGAGGCGCTTAAAAAATGCGGCGTGGACGTGACCGTTTTGCCCCCGGACGAAGCATATCCCGACTCCTGCTTTGTAGAGGACCCGGCCATTGTCACCAAGTACTGCGCCATCGTCACCAATCCCGGCGCGGCCAGCCGCAAAGGCGAGACTGCGGCCATTGCCCCGGTGCTGGAGCAGTTTTATCCAAAAGATAAAATTTTTCACATCACGGACCCGGGCACCCTGGAGGGCGGAGACGTGATGATGTGCGGCGACACCTTTTATGTGGGCCAGTCCGCTCGCACCAACGCCGAAGGCATCCGCCAGTTGGGCGAGATTTTGGGACAGTTCGGCTGCAAGGTGGTGGCGGTGCCCCTGACCGAGGTGCTGCATTTGAAAACCGGCGTGGTATATTTGGAAAACAACTGCATCTGGATGAACGGCACAGTCATCGTGCCCGCGGGCTATCCCACCGTCCAGGCGGCGGTGGAGAGCCTTGGGTATCCGGTATTGGTGTGCGACACTTCGGAGTTTCGCAAAATCGACGGCGGGCTGAGCTGTTTGAGTCTGCGTTTTTAAGAGGGGAGGAGACCACATATGGCCGACGCATACCAAACCCATCTGTGGGGCGGCCGTTTCAAAGAGGACGAGGACGCCTGGATGGAGCGCTTCAACGGGGACAACTGCGCCACGGCCTGGCTCATTGAGCCGGATGTGCAGGGAAGCGTTGCCCACGTGGAAATGCAGGTGGAGTGCGGCATGCTCACTTTGCAGGAAGGGCAGATTTTGAAAGAGGGCCTTGCGGGCATTTTGGCTGACTACAAGGCCGGAGCGCTGCCCTATACTTCCGATTACGAGGACGTGCACACCTTTGTGGAACTGAATTTGATCCGCCGGGTAGGGGACGTGGGCAAAAAATTGCACACCGCCCGCAGCCGCAATGACCAGGTCAACACGGACATGAAGCTGTTCGTGCGGGACACCGGACGCGGGGTGGCCGGGCGTCTGGCCCACTTTTGTGCTACGTTGGAACAGGTGGCTGCAAAGTATCCTTGTATCATGCCAGGCTACACCCATTTGCAGCGGGCGCAGGTGGTCACGCTGAAATACCATCTGCTGGCTTACAAGGAGATGATGGAACGGGACCGCCGGCGCATCGGAAACGCCTTGAACCTGCTGGACCAGTGCCCCCTGGGCTGCGGTGCGCTGGCGGGCACCACCCATCCCATCGACCGGGAATTCACGGCCCAGCGGCTGGGTTTTTCCGGCCCGTGCAAAAATTTTCTGGACGGCGTGTCCGACCGCGACTACGTCATCGAGATGACCGGCGCCTATGCCATGACCATGATGCATCTGTCCCGCATGGCCGAGGAGCTTGTGCTCTGGAGCAGCGCGGAGTTCGGGTTCATCACCCTGGACGACCGATACACCACGGGCTCCAGCATCATGCCCCAGAAGAAAAACGCCGACGGGGCCGAGCTTGTGCGGGGCCGCACGGGCCACGTATACGGCAATCTCCTCACGCTTTTGACCATGATGAAGGGGCTGCCCCTTGCGTACAACAAAGATATGCAGGAGGACAAAGAGGCCTATTATTCCAGTTGGCAGATCGTTTCGGACAGCATCGAGGGCATGGACCGGATGATCGCCACCATGACGCCCCATCCCGAAGCCATGGCCGCGGCGGTGAAAAAAGGCTTTCTCAACGCCACCGAAGTGGCGGATTACTTAGTCAAAAAGGGCATGCCCTTCCGGGACGCGCACGGCCTGGTGGGCCGCATGGTGCTGTACTGCGAAGAGAAGGGCAAAGCCATCGAGGATTTGACCGATGAAGAGCTGGCCGGATTTTCGCCCCTTTTGGAGCCGGATGTGCGAAGCGCCATCGACTACGACGCCATTTTACACATGGGCAACAAAAAAGAAATGCTGTAAAATCAAAAACCCCCGGAATCTGTTTCCGGGGGTTTGTTTTGTATGAGCGGGGAACTCAAACATCCGCCCGCCGTCTGAAGCGCAGCAAAAGCGCCGAGTGCACGATCACCAGCACCGAACCGGCGTTGTGTACCAGCGCGCCGGCCACAGGATTCAAAAGTCCGGTCATGGCCAGCGCCACAGCCACAAAGTTCAAAGCCATGGAAAAGCTCAGATTGATGCGAATCACCGTCATCATTCGCCGGGACAAAGCCAAAAGATGGGGCAACTGACGAATGTCGTCGCTGACTAAGGCGATGTCTGCTGCATCCACGGCGATGTCACTGCCCCCCTTGCCCATGGCAATGCCCACAAAGGCACGCTTCAAAGCGGGGGCGTCGTTGATTCCGTCTCCCACCATGCAAACGGGCTGACCGTTGGCCTGCATCTCGTCGATGCGGCGCAGTTTGTCTTCGGGCAGGCAGTCTGCGTACACCGATTCAATGCCCAGCGGCCCGGCAATGGTGTGCGCCGCTCCCGCCCGGTCTCCGGTCAAAAGCACGGGGTCTGCGCTCAGTTTTTTCAGCGCTGCCACGGTTCCCGCCGCTGTGGGCCGCACGGTGTCGGCCAGAGTCAGCACGCCTGCGGCCAGGCCATCCACTGCCACGCAGATGCAGGTGCCGTCCTCGGTTTCGGGCGCTTTGACGCCCAAACTTGCCAGCAAAGCGGGGCTGCCGGCAGCCACGTCGCGGCCGTCCACCTTGGCCCGCACGCCCCGGCCCGGCACCATGGTAAAATCTTCACACGCCGGGGCACTCCGGCCGTACCGGGATTCAAAATCCCGCACCACGGCTTTGCCCAGCGGATGCTCGGACATCTTTTCGGCTCCGGCAGCCAAAGCGAACAAATCCTCTTTTTGCCAGCCGTTCAAAGGCAGCACCTTTTCCACCCGGGGCTGTCCCAAAGTCAGGGTGCCGGTCTTGTCAAAGGCGATTTTTTTCACTTGCGAAAGCCGTTCCAGCGCGTCGCCTTCCCGCACCAGAAACCCGTGCCGGGTGGCGTTGCCCATGGCCGCTGTCACCGCTGTGGGGGTGGCCAGCACCAATGCACAGGGGCAGAACACCACCAGAATGGTCACTGCCCGAATGATTTGGCCTGTCACAAGTCCGGTCACGAGTGCCGCCGTCAGGGCCGCCACTACGATCCACGTGGCCCACCGGTCCGCAATGCCCACGATTTTTGCTTTGCCTGCGTCCGCGGACTGCACCAGCCGGATCATGCGCTGCAAAGAGCTGTCCTCGCCCACCCGGTCGGCCCGCATGGTAAAGGCGCCAAACTGGTTCACCGTGCCGCTGAACACCGGGTCTCCCGGTCCCTTGTCCACGGGCAGGGACTCACCGGTCATCACCGCCTGATTCACCGAAGTGGTGCCCTCCTGCACCGTGCCGTCCACGGGAATCGTCTGTCCGGGCAGCACCCGCAGCACATCGCCTACCTGCACCTGGCTGGCATCGATCACCTCTTCGCCAGCATCGGTCACGCGCCGGGCCGTGCGCGGGCTAAGACGAACCAGCCGCTCAATGCCCGCCCGGGCCTTGGCCACGGTGCGCTCTTCCAAAAGCGCGCCGATTTGCATGATGAACGCCACTTCGCCCGCGGCAAACACCTCTCCGATGAACACCGATGCAATCAGCGCCAGGCTCACCAGCACATCCGCCTTGATGTCAAACCGGGTGATGAGTCCTTCGGCGGCCTCCTTCAAAATCGGAATGCCGCACACCGCCACCGCCACCCAGGCCGGGTCCACCGCAAAACGTCCGCCTGCCAGCAAACTGGCCACCAGAGAAAGTCCGCCCAAAACCAGAAAAACGACTTCCCGCTTTTCGGCATCTTTCAAAATTTTATACACTCGCTCCACTGCACACCACACTCCTTTTATACCTATGGGGGGTATAGGTATAGTGTATCCCTAAAGGAATTTTCTGTCAACAAGCAAGTAAAAAATGTGCGAAGATACATGAAAATCAATGACTTTTGTATAATATTATCACTGTATCGAAATCGGTTTTTCCGATACAATGAGACTTAAACACTGGTGGCGAGGAAGGACATGGGCGAAGTGGAAAGAAATATCAACGGAAAAATCAAAGACATTGCGGTGAAGCTGCGCCGCATCCGGGAACGAAAGGGACTCACACGGGAAAAATTTTGTGAGCCGCTGGGAGAAAACAGCGAGTATTGGGGACTGATCGAACGCGGGGAGCAGCCCATCAGCCTGGTAAAGCTGTTACAGGTGTGCGAAGTATACGACATCCCGCTTGAGAGCGTAGTCACACTGGATTATACCGAAGATGCCCGTAATGATTTGTACTTGCGCCAGGACATCGCGGGCCTTTTGGATCAATGCAAAGGCCGCCAGTTGGAAGTAATCCACAAATTCATCGAGGACATTGCCCTGTCGCTGTAAAGCGGCAGGCTTTTTTTATTGATACAAGTTGGTGACAACAAGAGGATAAAATTTTTTATAGGAAAGGGGGGACACGCTGTGAAAAAGCATGTTTTCAAAGGGGCGCTGGGTCTGGCGCTGGCACTTTTGACAGCGTGCACCCCTGCGGCGTCCTCAAATGCGCCTTGCGAATCCGTGCCGCCTGAGAGCGCCGTACAGCAGCCGGCCGCTGTGCCTGCAGCCGACGCCGGACCGCTGACTTTTTACGGTTTGGAAGATGGAAGCGGCAACGGCCGGGGATATTATGAGATCCTCATGCGCGAAGGCAAACCTCCGGTCCTCACATGCACGGATTTTGAAGCTGCACAGCGAACGGTTTTGTGCGAGCAGCCCGGCTGTGCCCACACGGACGAAAACTGTTCGGCCTTTGTACAAATCACCACCAGCCGGCCGCGGCTGCTGGCTCTGGACGACCGGCTGGTGTTGGTACACGGTCGGGTGCCGGCGCTGGGGCAGACCCCGGCGGTGCCTGCCCGGGTGGAGGTGCGCGAAATGGACGGCACCGGCAGCCGTACGGTGTTCACCTTTGGGGCCAACGAAGATGTGGGCCTTTATTTTGCCGCGGACAAAAAGCATCTCTACGCGCTGATAAGGACGCTTTCCGACGGGGGAAGCGTCCTGGACGCGCGGCTTTTGCGGGTGGAACTGGACAGTGGTGCAGTGGAGAACCTGGCGCAGCTTGGCAACCCTCAGGACAACATCCTCGTTGTGGGAGTGTTCCAAAATCACGTGGTGATGAAGCGCATCTATGAGGGCGGATGGTCCCGCCAACTGCCCACGGACAACTGGGAGCAGAAAATCTCCTCGCAGATCCACAGCCTCTTTTTTGTAGATGAGAATGGACAGGAACAGCGATTGTTTCAGTGGCAGCAGTTCCAGAGCGTAGGCTTTGTGTTTGACCAGTGCTGCTATGTGTTTGACAAAGATGGCGAGCTTCATAAAGCGGATTTTCTCACCGGAGAGGACACTGTGCTTGCATCTTTTGGGCCTGAGTGGGGAACGGATTTTGTGGATTGTCCGGTAAAAATCGGCGACACGCTCATTCTTGAAATGAGGCCCGAGGGGACACTGCCAGGCCAGGTCGCCACACGCCGTTTTGCAGTGAACACCGTAGATGGCACACAAGTGGAGCTGCCCCAGCAGACCCTTTTGGAAGGCTGGCAGCAGCCGGTGCCCATCTTATACGCCGACGACCGGCGTGTGCTGACGCTGTGGGAAAACGGCCAGTATGGGCTCATGGACACATCGGACTTTTTAGCGGGCAGCGATGCGTATCTCCCTGTGCCGCTTGCACAATAAAAAAGAGCGCCGCATGTTTTTTACATGCGGCGCTCTTTTCTTTTTTGTTACACACCGGCCAAAAGGTTTGTCACGGCCTTGAGTGCCTCTCTTTCGTCCGGTCCATCCGTCTGAACGGTCACGGTCATGCCGGGCCAGAGCGTCAGGGCCAAAACTCCCAACATGCTCTTGGCATTGGCGCGGCTGGAATCGCAGACAAGAAAAATAGAACTTTGAAAAGAATGAGCGGTCTGAATCAGTTGGGACACCGGATATTCCCGGGTCTGGAACCGCTCGGCGATCACAACGTCTTTTTGCAGCATGGTGTTTCCCTCCCATTTGGCTGGCAAGGGTCCGCGGCCGCACAAAACCGGGAAACCGGTGGAAAAAACGGGGACATATGTCGCAAGGGACCCTTCAGGCTTGTGATAGAAACATAGGACTTCTGTTTACTATTATATAGATTTTCAGGCCTGGTTTCAACCCGCCCGGGGCTTTTTTTCGCCGTCAGCTCATGCGCGAAAAATGCTCGATGGCCTTGGCGAAGTTTTCAATGGTCTTGTCGGCATCCCCATGCTCGATGCCGTCCCGCACGCAGTGGTTCAGATGCCCTTCCAGCACGATTTGCCCCACTTTGTGAAGAGCGCTTTTCACCGCGTTGATTTGAATGAGCACATCCTCGCAGGGTACGTCCTCATCCACCATTTTGTCGATGGCATTGACCTGTCCGGCAATTTTTTTCAAACGCCGGTGCAGATTTTCTGCGTCCATGCACTGTTTCATAGGTGCACCTGCCTTTCCTCAAAACTCAATGCCAGCCCAGATCCCGCAGAATGTCCTGCCGGGCGGAAAGTCCCATCTGGGCCAAATCCTTCATGCGCTGCGCCGTCATCTGGGCCGCCAGACCCGAGATGCTGAACGCCGCCTCGGCTCGGCCGTTCATGCCCGGCACCGCCAGTGCCACGCACCGGATGCCAAGCTCGTTTTCCTCATCGTCCACAGCGTAGCCCGCCATGCGCACCCGCTTGAGCTCCTCGACCAATGCGCCAAAATCCGTGATGGTGTGCTGGGTCAAAGGCCGAATCGTGCTTTTGCGCCACACCCGCTCGGCCTCGCCGTAGCTCTGGGTGGCCAGGATCGCCTTGCCCACGCCCGTGCAGTACATGGGAATGCGCAGCCCCACGTGACTGGACATGCGCATGGAGCCAATCCCTGCCTCGGCTTTATAAATGTAAACGATGTCAATGCCGTCCTGAATCACCAGGTGCACCGCCTCGCCTGTGTGGCGCGAAAGTTTGTCCAGATGCGGTTTTGCCACCGACAAAATGTCCATGTCGTTTACAATGCCGCTGGACAGTTCAAACATTTTCAACGTCAGACGGTAGTGCGTGGAAAAACTGTCCTGTACGGCATAGCCCAGAGCTACCAGACTGGACAAAAGCCGGTGCGTGGTGCTCTTGGCAAGACCGCTCTCTGCACTGATGGTCTGCAAAGATGCGCCCTGCGGATGTGCGCTCAGCACCTCGATCAGCGAAAAAATGCGTGCCACGCTCTGTACCCCGCCGTTTACATTTTCCACAAACAACCCTCCCGTATTTTTTGCGAATTCCACAATGTGAAACTCCGTTCCATTGTATTGTACGGTATCCGAAGGGGAAAAGCAAGGGAAAAATCAAGGATTTGCGCGGTTTTTGAAAAAAACCACCCAAAACACATTGACAACCGCATCGGGATGTTTATAATGAAGTCAGCAAGAAAGTGGAACGCGGTTCCATAATACGGAACACCACTCTGTGACAAAGGAGAAGATATCATGAACGACGTGCTGCAAAGAATTTATGAGATCGGTATCGTGCCCGTGATCGCTCTGGACGATCCGGAAAAGGCTGTGCCCCTGGCCAAGGCTCTGGTAAGAGGCGGACTTCCCGCTGCGGAAGTGACTTTCCGCACTGCTGCCGCTGAGGAGGCCATCAAACGCATCGTGGCGGAAGTGCCCGAAATGCTGGTGGGTGCCGGCACCGTTCTGACCAAAGAGCAGGCGGACCGCGCCATTGCCGCGGGCGTAAAGTTCATCGTGAGCCCGGGCTTCAACCCGGAGATCACCAAATATGTGATCGATAAAGGCATGCTGATGATGCCCGGTACTGCCACTCCCGGCGAGATGGAGCAGGCCATGAGCATGGGTCTGGATGTTGTGAAGTTCTTCCCGGCCGAGCAGAACGGCGGCGTGGCCAAACTGAAAGCAGTGGCTGGCCCCTACACCAATCTGCGCTGGATGCCTACTGGCGGCGTGAATTCCAAAAACCTGATGGACTATCTGTCCTTCAACAAGATCGTTGCCTGCGGCGGCACCTGGATGGTCAAGAAAGATTTGATCGAGGCCGAGAAGTGGGACGAGATCGAGCGTTTGACCCGCGAGGCAGTCAGCACCATGCTGGGCTTCGAAGTCAAGCACATCGGCATCAACACCGAGAACGCTGAAGAGGCTATGAAAGCCGCCAAATTGTTCGGCGCTATGTTCGGATTTGACATTGCCGAGGGCAACTCCAGCATCTTTGTGGGCAACAAAGGCGTGGAGATCATGAAGAAAATGTACCTGGGCAAAAACGGCCACATCGCTATCGGCACCAACACCCTGCCCCGTGCCATCGCTTATTTCAAAGCCAAAGGCATCGAGTTCCGCGAGGAGACCGTTACCGCCAAAGCTGCGTACTTCAAAGATGAGATCGCTGGCTTTGCCATCCACCTGGTTCAGAAATAATTGAAAAGGAGAGCATATACATATGTCTAAGAAAGTTGTCACCTTCGGCGAATTGATGATTCGTCTGCAGCCCTACAACTACGAGCGTTTCGTTCAGGCCGACCATCTGGAGTTCACCTTCGGCGGCGGCGAGGCCAACGTGGCCGTTTCTCTGGCCAACTACGGCATCGACGTGTCTTACGTCACCAAACTGCCTGCTCATGCCATTGGCCAGGCCGCTGTGAACAGCCTGCGTCGTTACGGCGTAGACACCAGCAAGATCACCCGCGGCGGCAACCGTGTGGGCATCTACTTCAACGAGAAGGGCGCTTCTCAGCGCGGCAGCGTGTGCATCTATGACCGTGCACACTCCGCTATCCAAGAGGCAACCACTGCTGA
>NZ_CAUWGY010000091.1:0-8991 GCF_963558415.1 uncultured Ruthenibacterium sp.
AACTGCATTCAGTGGATCGATAAACCCTCGATTGAGGCCACGGGTGCACTGATGAATCATCCGGGTGTGGCTACGATTTTGGCCACCGGTGGTCCTGGAATGGTACAGGCGGCCTATAGCTGTGGCAAGCCGGCCTTGGGCGTAGGCCCCGGCAATGTGCCTTGCTATATCAACAAAACGGCCGATTTGCATCGTGCATGCACGGACCTGATGATGTCTAAAACGTTCGACAATGGTATGATTTGCGCCTCCGAACAGGCCGTCATCGTCGATCAGGAGATTGCCAAAGACTTTGAAAGCTATATGAAAGCCAACAACTGCTACTTCCTGAGCAAGGAAGAGACAGAAAAATTGGCCAAATATATGTTCCCCGATCCTCACAAGGGCGTATTTGCTCCTGTAGTTGGCAAATCCGCTAACTGGATTGCGGAGCAGGCCGGCTTGAAGGTCCCTGAGAAAACCAAGATTTTGATCGCACCTTTGGATAAACCCGATGACAATCATCCTTTGGCAAAAGAGAAACTGAGCCCGGTTCTGGCCTATTTCAAGGTCAAAGACAAACAGCAAGGATTTGACTATGCCAATAAAATGCTGGAGCTGGGTGGCTTGGGTCACTCCGCGGTCATCCACACGGGAGACATGGAAATCGCCGATGAGTATGGCATTGCCATGCGTGTGGGCCGTATCATTGTGAATAGCCCGTCTTCGCAGGGCGCCATTGGTGACATTTATAACACCAACACTCCGTCTCTGACGCTGGGCTGTGGCTCCTATGGTAAAAACTCCGTCAGCCAAAACGTGACCACCGTCAACCTGATCAACAAAAAACGTATTGCGAAACGGAGAGTCAACATGCAGTGGTTCAAGGTGCCGCCCAAGATTTATTTTGAGGAAGATTCCATTCAGTATCTGGAGAAAATGGAGGACATCTCCCGCGCGTTCATCGTCACCGACCCGGTCATGGTGCAACTGGGCAATGTGGACAAAGTGCTGTATTACCTGCGCAAACGTGAGCAGTACTGCCATGCTGAGATCTACTCTGACGTAGAGAGCGATCCCTCTGTGGAGTGCATTATGCGTGGCGTAGAGGCTATGCGTTCGTTCCAGCCGGATGTCATCATCGCCATCGGTGGTGGTTCTGCAATCGACGCGGCCAAGGGCATGTGGCTGTTCTATGAACATCCCGAAACCAGCTTTGACGGTCTGCGTCAGCGCTTCCTCGACATTCGTAAACGTGCATTTAAATTCCCGAAACTGGGCAAAAAGACAAAACTGGTCGCGATTCCGACAACTTCCGGTACTGGCTCTGAAGTTACTAGCTTCTCTGTCATTACCGACAAAAAGAACGGAAACATCAAATATCCTCTGGCTGATTACAGCCTGACTCCCGATGTGGCCATCATCGATCCGCAATTTACTTGGTCCATGCCCAAGAGCATTGTGGCCGATACCGGTTTGGATGTTTTGACACACGCCATTGAGGCATATGTCTCCGTGATGGCCAACGACTACACCGACGGTTTGGCTCTGCATGCCATTGAAATGGTGTTCACGTATTTGGAGAAATCCTATGCGGGCGATAAGCTGGCTCGTGAAAAGATGCACAATGCGTCCTGCATTGCAGGTATGGCCTTTACAAACGCGTTCTTGGGATTGAATCATTCCATGGCTCATAAATTGGGCGGTGAGTATCACATTCCTCACGGTCGCGCCAATGCCATTCTGTTGCCTTATGTCATCAAGTACAACGCCACCAAACCTACGAAATTTGCAGCGTTCCCCAAATACAAAGAGTATGTGGCCGACGAACGTTATGCAAAAATCGCTCGCCGTGTAGGTCTGTGCGATGCCAGCACGCCCACGGAAAAAGCGGTGGATTGCCTGATTGAGGCCATTGTTAAGTTGATGAAGGCTACCGACCGTCCTTTGTCTGTAAAAGACTGCGGCATCGGTGAGGCCGAGTTCATGAGCAAGGTCAATGAGCTGTCTTACAAAGCGTTCGAAGACCAGTGCACTACGGCGAACCCTGTGTATCCTCTGGTCAGTGAAATCGAAGAGCTGTACAAAAAAGCCTACTACGGAAAATAAGACGATTTCAGTGAAGGGCCCCGGCAAAAGCCGGGGCCCTTTTTTATTTGACACCAACTCAAAAATGAAGTATTGTTCAAAAGGAATAAAACAGAGGAGGACGGCCATGAACGAGGAAAAAGGCAAACTGGCGCGACTATTTTTGGGCGCAGGCAGTGCGTATGCTGTAACGCTTTTGGGCTGGCTCCTATTGTATATGTACAATGGATATGTTCAGATTGTGGACGGGAAGACCGCTCTTTTTGGCGCGGTCACTGTGTGTGCGGCGGTAGCTGTGGTGTATAATCTCATACGCTGTCCAAACCGTCCGCGTCTGCGATGGTACGCTTGTGAATTGTGGTTAGCGGGACTGTGCCTTTTATATGTAGTCAATCTTTTGTGGTCCCAAGATCCGGCGGTGTCTTTCTGGGGCCTTGCGGGCAGACGCAACGGAACATGTATGCTGCTTTTATGCGCAATGTGCTATTTGCTTGTGCGGATCGGTGTGCGGCAAGGGGATGTCCCTTTGTTGCTGCAAGTGTTTTTGGGCGCAAGTTGTTGTGCCGCGCTTTTGGCTTGGCTGAATTATTTTATGATGGATCCGCTGAGCGTTTACTATTCCCTTCAACCGGGAGAGGACCACATGTTTTTGTCCACATTGGGCAACATCAACTTTTTTGGCGGCCTGATGAGCATGGCTGCGCCGGTGGCACTCTACGGATGCACACGCGCACATACCCAATCGGCAGTGTACGCATGGGGCGCGGTTTCGGTGCTTTTGTGCAGTGCTTTGGTGCCTGCCAACAGCGATGGACCGTGGTTGGGATTTGTGGTCGGAGTGGCCGTGCTGTTGTGCCTCAAGCGCACAGATACCCGCATGGTCGGCCGGCTGCTGACGATTTCCGCGGTATTTTTCGTTTGTGCAGCTTTGGTAGGCTGGGTTTCCAAAACGGCGCAAGTGCGAGGAGAGCTTCGTACGATTTCCGCGTGGTTGTGTCAGCCGGTGGTGGCTTTGCCGGGTGTGTTTTTGTGCGGTGTGTTGGCTTTCTTGTTGAGCAAAAGGCGCCCGGTGGTTTGTGCCCGTTTTTTTCGCTGGTCGGCTCTGTGCGTTGTGCTGGCTCTTTTGGCGCTGGTCGTGGCGGTCAACGCAGGGTTGGTTGACGGTGGTGCCTGGCGAGAATTGTTGCTTTTTTCTCCGCAATGGGGGTCCGGCCGAGGATACGTTTGGTCCGTATTGACACAGAGTTATGTGAACGAACTCTCCGTTCTGGAAAAGATAGCAGGCGTGGGCGCTGAAGGGGTGAATGCTCTTTTAAATCCTCTTTATACAAACCAAATCGTGGAGTTGAACGGACGTTCTTTTGATTCAGCGCACAATGTGTATCTTCAGCATTTGATTTGTGCAGGTGCGGTGGGGCTGTTGTGCTGGTGCGGTTTTTGGCTGGGCCGACTGCGTTGTGCGTGGCGCCGGTGCGCGATTTTTGCGGCGCCTCTGGCGGCTTATTGCGTACAGGCGTTTTTCAGCATTGATACACCGGCTGTGCTTGTGCCTGCAATCGTGTTTGCGGCGCTGACCGCTGTGCCCGCCGGCGAGGGAAAGGAGAAAAAAACGGTTTTATCTGGCGCAGTTTTCTTGTGTTTTGCGGGAATGGTTTTGGCTTCTTTACTTTTGTGAGAAATTGGGGAAAATAAACGTTTTTCGCCATTGAAAAGTCCGTTAAAAGGGATATAAGGATTTTGTATAACGCACTTTGCGTGGATGTGTTTGAGGAGGACTGAAAATGAATTTGAAAAGAATTGGTTCAGCTTTCTGTGCCTTGGTCATGGCGGTTGCGTTGGCAGTTCCTGCTTTTGCGGCAGATGCGACCCCTGGTCAGGTTGCGGAAGACATGGCGTCTCAGGTTTACAAAAATCCTACGCTGGAAAATGGCGAGGCTTTGGCAGCTCAGATCAACAGCGATAAGAACATCGTAGTCAGCATGGCGATGGCTGATGCGATGAGCAGAGCGATTTATGCCAACAATGCTTCTTTTGCGAATGCCACCATCAATGAGTCCAGCGTGAGCGTGATTTATAAAGATCCCGGTGCATCTTTGACTGTGTCTGATTTGAAGGTGTCCGGCAACACGATTTCGATTTCTGCTGCGTTTGAGGGCGGTGCACAGTCCAGCTTGGGCGCTGTGGTTTCTCTTTACCTCAAAGAGAGACTGGATCCCGCGCAGAATTATATGTGGGAGTGCAACGGCCAGACCGGTTATGTCAATTTTGTTGTGAATGACAGCCCGAATGCGATGTATAAAACGACGGTTACTTTCTATGCGCCTCACTTCAGCACCTACACGATTGCTCCCGTAGGAACAACGGTTACTCCGGAGCCTCCTGTAGTTGAGGAGCCTTCTGTGACTCCTCCGGCTTCGAACGAAACCGTTCTGAAGGGCACTGGTGCGGACTTCAACTTGGCTTTGGCCGGTGTAGTTGCTCTGTGCGCCGTTTTGGTAGCGGGCAGTGCCGTACTGCTGAAAAAACGCAGTCATCAATAAAAAAGGCGGTTTTTTGAAAAATGGATTCCATGAAAAAACTGCTGCGTGAATGGAAAACCTTTTTTTGCAACCGGGAGAATTGGATTCTTCCGGTTGTTTTTTGCTTGTGCACGCTGGGCGTTTTGGCCTTTGGCGGCGCGCCAGTAATGCAGTCTGTAGCACAAGCTGCGAATGTGCAGGGTTACAAAGCGGTGCCCAGTCCCAAAGCGTTGTTTGAGACGCAAGAGCTGGAGCCTGCGGAAACGGTGGATTTGGCCCAGGCGGGTGGAATGCCCCAGCAGGGAGAACTTTATGGGACACTGAATATTGAGGGTACCGCGGTGGAGTGCAATCTTTATTACGGTGACAGTGAAGCAGAACTGCACGCAGGTGCTGGCACGTATACAGATGGATCGATTCCCGGTCAGAGCGGAGCTACGCTGATCGGCGGTCATACGGGAACTTTTTTTCGTGATTTGGAGAGTGTACAACTGGGCTCTGAAGTGGTTATTGAGACTCGCTACGGCGAATATCATTACGAAGTTACCGAGATGGAAGTGGTGCGGGCCGATGAGTTCGGAATGGACGATTTACAAGCCGCACCTGACCGGAGTGTGCTTTTGTATACCTGTTATCCCTTTGGTCAGCTTACGCTGACTCCATATCGCTATATGGTTTGTGCCGAGTATGTCAGCGGACCTAAGATTGTGGAGGGAGAAACATGAGAGTAGAGCGAGCGGTGCGCGTATTGATGACAGGGATTCTTTGTGTGTGCATTGCTCTATGCGGTGTGTTGACCGCGCTGGAGCTTACGTTGTTTCGAGAGGGATACCTTATTGGAAAGATGGATCGTACCGGCTATTTTTCCAGCCTTACCGACGCGGTGAGCGTGGCCTGTCAGGGTTATGCCGCGGATGCGGGTCTGAACAACTCCGCTGTTTACGAGTACATCTATGAAAGCAACGTGCGCAACGATTTGATTTTGAATGTGGATGCCTATTTCCGCGGAACGGATGGAAGCAGTACCGCTCGCTTTTCCGGACTTACGGAGAAGCTGAATGAGATCGTGATGCAGGAGACCGGTGCTCCGCTCACTGAGGAGCAAAAGTCCCGGTACAGCGCGCTGCAAATCAGTTGTGAGGGAACGTATCAAGAGGCGGTACGTCCGCCTTTTGAAGCGGCACTCAATGTAGTGCTTCAGTATCGTAAGGTGCGGTTTTGGGCCTGGGGGATACTTTTAGGCCTGGGAATCGCAGCCGCTACCGTTCTTCGATTGGCGAGCAGTCAGATAGAAAAATGGAAAACATGTGTACAGCAGGCACTGTTGGGAACAGCAATGACTTTAATTTTTCTGGCCGTGTTGGTGAGAGCTGTGAATTTTTCTGAGTGGATGCCAACAGAAAACATCAGCTATGATTTATTCTGTGCTTGGTGGGCCGGATTCCCAGTGACCTTAGCCGTTGTAGGTGTGGTCAGTCTGCTTTTATTTGCAGCGTCGGGATTGTGGAGTGTAAAGCAGTCTGCTTTGATTTCGCCCCAGTGTGCCGAACAGCAGAGCCAGCCAGAGGAAAAGACAATGGAAGTGGCGGACAAAACTTCCACACCGGCTCAGGCCATTGTGCCAAGACCGGACGTGCCGCCGGCTCGTCGCATCAATCTTTCTCGGGCAAAACATCAAGGAAAATGAACGAGGGGCTTATGGCCTCTCGTTTCTTTTCTGCCGAAAAACAAAGAACCCTTTTGTGAAGTTTGGACACTGTAACGTTTAAAGTAATGTGCTATAATGGGTCTAAGATTGTTCGATTCCGTAAATTCAAAAAAGGCAAATATGTATAAAATCAACATTTTGTAATATTTTTATAAAAATAACAAATGGTAGGGGAGGGAGCTATGGAAGAAAAAGAAATCATCCACGCAGGTCCGGTGTTGGATGAGAAGGGAGCCATTGTGCCCGGTTATTCTCGCAGGGCAGTGTGCACTTACCATCGGGCGGACATTCGTGCGCCTTTTTATCGCATCAAGGAATGGGACTTTTACCAGGCTTCCGATGGAGAAAAATGCATCCAGTTCACTTACGGGCATGCCTCCTATGCGGGGCAAGTGGGAGTGATGCTGTTCGATTTTCAAAAAGGGGAAATGATCGCAGACATCAGCCGTCTGCTGGCGCTGCCTTTTGGCCGGCTTCATTTGCCGGAGAGCGCCGAGGAGGACAGTGACGTAAGGTATGAGAAAAATGGAATGCTGCTCCGCTTTAAAACGGAGGGAGACACCCGTTATCTTTCCTTTGTTACCCAGGATTTTGAAGCAGAATTAACGTTGATGCGAAAAAATCCAAATTCGATTGTGGTCAATATTCCCTTTGCGGGGGCGCCCACATCTTTTTATTATAACCAGAAGATCAATTGCATGTCGGCCTGTGGATACGCAAAATACAAGGATAAAACCTACTATTTTGGGGAAGATGCCTTTGGCCTTTTGGACTGGGGACGCGGTGTGTGGCCCTTCCACAACGAGTGGTATTGGTCCAACGGAACGGGTCTGCTGGGAGACAAGCTGTTTGGCTTTAACCTGGGTATGGGATTTGGCGATACCAGTGCGGCCACAGAGAATTGTCTGTTTTATGCGGGCGGCTTTTCAAAATTAGGACGGGTTCATTTTTTGCTGGACAAAACCAACTATATGCGCCCGTGGCTTTTACGGGATGAAGAGGGAAGACTGGATTTGACACTGAAACCGGTTTATGATCGCACGACCCGTACAAAGGCGCTGTGGGTAAACAATTGTTGTCATCAAATGTTTGGTCGGTTCTATGGAACGGCTGTGTGGGAGGATGGCACAGTTTTAAAAATTGATGGATTGCCGGCCTTTGCTGAGCACGCAGTCAATAATTGGTAAAAGAAAAAAGCGCGGAAACCAAGTTTGGTTTCCGCGCTTTTTTGTAAGGGAATAAGGGGTATCTCTTTGGGAATAATGAAAAGAAAAGAGCTGCAAAAAAGGAGACGTTGACCGTGCACATGGACAATCAGACCTATGACAAGATGAGAAAGAAGGCGTCGCCGCACTCTCCTGTGGCAAAGGACTGCTTGTGGGCCTTTTTTGTGGGAGGAGCCATCTGTTGTCTGGGCGAAGGGCTAAATACGCTGTATCGGACCTTGGGCTTTGCCATTGCGGATGCGGGGACACTTACCAGTGCCACATTGGTGGCTTTATCCGGCATTTTTACTTCGCTCGGATGGTATCAAAAACTAGCAGCCAAAGCGGGAGCAGGAACACTGGTGCCCATCACCGGGTTCGCAAATGCCGTAGTATCTCCGGCGATTGAATTCCGCAGCGAAGGTTTGGTGACGGGCGTGGGCGCCAAAATGTTTGTAATTGCAGGCCCTGTCATTGTATACGGTATGCTGGCCAGCGTGGGCTGGGGCATTTTATATCATTTTTTGCAGCCTTTGATAGGAGGTTGAACAGATGAAAAAGGGAGACACCATACCTTTTGAACCGGTGCCGCATTCGATGCATAAAGTGCCGGACAAAAAAGGGCGTACCATTTCTTTTGATAAACTGGGAGGCCGTGTCAAGTGAGACGAAAAGGGGATACCGTTTTCTTTGAGCATCCACCTCGAGCGGTTGCCTGGGCAGCGGTAGGCGGTAAAAAAGAAGGAGAAGGTCCGCTCGCACAGACTTTTGACGTGCTTTTATCGGATACCACTTGCGGGGAAAAAAGTTGGGAAAAGGCAGAGAGTGATGTTGCGCGTTATGCGTTGGAAACGGCGCTGAAAAAGGCAAATTTGACGGCGGCAGAACTGGATGGAGTGTTTGCCGGGGATTTGGAATGTCAATGTACTGCTTCGGCCTATGCCATGCGTGGATTTGATGTGCCGTATCTTGGTTTGTATGGGGCGTGCAGTACCATGGCCGAAGGCGTAGGCCTGGCGGCCTGTATGGTTGCTTCGGGGGCCATGCGTCGTGCAGCGGCCATGGCCAGCAGCCATTTTTGTGCGGCCGAGCGGCAATTTCGTACGCCATTGCTCTACGGTGGAAAAAGAACACCCACTGCTCAATGGACCGTCACAGGGGCCGGCGCATTGGTGCTGGCCCGGATGGCGCAGGGCCCTATGATTCAAGCGGTCACCTTTGGCCGCGTGCGTGATTACAATGTGACAGACATCAACAATATGGGAGCGGCCATGGCGCCGGCTGCCTGTGAGACCATTCTTAATTATCTTGCGGATTCCGGTGCTGTGCCGACGGATTTTGATGCCATCTATACGGGAGATTTGGGCCTGGTAGGCAGTGAGCTGCTGGGGCAATTGCTGGCTCGTGAAGGGGTTCAAATACCCAATCACAAAGATTGCGGTTTGCTGGTTTACGATGTGGAAAATCAAAATGTGCAGGCGGGCGGCTCGGG
>NZ_CAUWGY010000092.1:0-8755 GCF_963558415.1 uncultured Ruthenibacterium sp.
CCTTATAACGCTGCCTTACCCAGAGCAATTAAAACAAAAACAGTTACAAGTAACCGAATTGCTAGGTTCTTTCGGTCCGATTCACCCTATAATTGGAATGGATAATCCTTGGCACTATCGCAATAAAGCAATCTCCTCATTTGCTGTACAAAATCATCAGCTTATAAGTGGTATTTATATGCAAGGCACGCATCGTGTGATTCCTGTTACACAATGTCTTTTGCATCAGCCGGCCTTAGATAAAGCAATTGAAGCCGTACGCCGTGCTGCACGAGCCTGTCATTATGAGGTATTCAACGAAGATCGACGAACGGGACTTCTACGTCATATTCTGGCAAGATATAGCCGTGCAAATGACGAAATTCTAGTTACTCTCGTTACAGCCAAGGCAGCGCTTCCCGGCTCAAAATTTTTTGTAAAAGAATTAAGAACGCAGTGTCCTCAAATAAGCACCGTCATTCAAAATATCAATCCGCGCTATTCCAGCGCCGTATTAGGACCAAATGAAAAAATTTTGTTTGGAAAAGGCTTTATTGAGGATCGCTTGTGTCAACTGAAATTTCGTATTTCCGCTTCTAGCTTTTATCAAATCAATCCAGAGCAGACCGAAAAGCTGTACCGTACTGCAATCTCTATGGCCAAACTGGATGGACATCAAACTGTCCTTGATGCCTATTGCGGAATCGGAACGATTGGATTGATTGCCGCCCAAAATGCTTTCAAACTTATCGGCGTCGAATCAAATCCTCAAGCAGTATCTTGCGCAATTCAAAACGCCCGAAACAATCATATTAAAAACGCCCATTTTTATTGCGAAGATGCCACGGCGTTTCTTCAAAAAATGACCCTCAAAAGGCAACACGTGGACATTCTTTTTCTAGATCCACCCCGTGCAGGAAGTACTACTGAATTTTTAGATTCAATATGTCGCATTTCTCCGCAAAAGGTGATTTACATTTCCTGTAATCCTCAAACACAGCAGCGCGATCTTCATTTTCTATGCCATCGAGGATGGAAAGTGATCGAAATTCAACCTGTAGATTTATTTCCACATACGGAGCACATCGAAACAATTGCGCTTTTACAGCCTACCATCTAATAAAAAAGGACTGTCGTTTGACAGTCCCTTTTTTATGCAACATCCGCTAAATCTTCCGATACATCTGCTACTGCAATTTGAAGTTTTTGTTCTTGATCTACATAGGCCACAATTGTTCCATTTTGGTCTGTACGAAATACGCGTGATCCTGTTTCTTCAAAAATCTCCAGTACCTCTTCGTGTGGGTGCCCATAAGAATTGTCTTGACCACAACTTATAATTACATATTGCGGCGCAATCATTTGGACAAACGGCTCTGTATTTGAAGTAGCGGAGCCATGATGTCCCGCTTTGAACAATGAGGCTCTAATATCCAGATTTCTTTCCAATGCAGTTTCTTCTATCTCCTTTTCTGCATCGCCCTCTATCAAAAAGCGAAATTCGGCCACCTCAAATCGAAGAATGGGAGACAAATTATTGGCATTATCACTTTGTATGCCATCCATTAATACGGAGATATTCCCCTCACCGAGTGGATAAATGTCCCCTGTTTGCATCACTATGGCCGGATTTTTCTGCTCATTGATGCGCTCCATTAATCGCTCCGTGGAAGGCCACCACTCAACAGGAGCCTTATCAAAATTTGGAAGCAGGACCTGATTAACCTCAAATGTATCCAATACGGCACGCATTCCGCCAATATGGTCTGAATGAGGATGTGTCATGATAAGATATTCTAACTTTTCTACACCCACTTCATGCAAATAATCGATTAAATCCGTTTGCGTATCTGCCTCGCCAGCATCTATCAGTGCAAAAAATCCATTCTGTTCTAGCAAAGTCGCATCCGCTTGTCCCACATCAATAAAATGAATTTTGGTTTTTGCGTCATCTGCAGTAGCAGGGACCGCCACAGTTTCTCCTACGCCGAACGCAGCATAAATTTGTCTCCATGTGGGTGTACTCCAGTTTTCCCTTTCTCCAATGGTGATCAATCCCGAACCAAGGACAAGGAGTACTCCTAAAACTCCAAAACTTCGTTTCACATATCGCTTTATTTTCACCCAAAAGACCTTTTTCCTGCTTTTCCTGTACGGGTTGTACGCCATGTCTTTGCTCCTTTAGTATCTCCATCCGAATCTTTAAGTGTGGAAGCTTTTCTTCCACCTGGTACTAGAAGCGGAATCAAGTCCTCCCGATGCGTCAATTGAAGTGCTTTTCGCACACGCTGTGCATTTTTGGGCTCATAATACTGCAATAGTGCGCGCTGCATCGCCTTTTCTTCACGGCTTTTTGCCACATAAACAGGCTTTAATGTATACGGATCCAACCCGGTATAAAACATACACGTAGACACCGTTCCTGGTGTGGGATAAAAATCCTGTACCTGTTCGGGCCGGATGCGATTCCGATAAAGATATTCCGCCAGAATGACAGCATCCTTCAAAGTGCTTCCTGGATGGCTACTCATCAAATAGGGAACCAAATATTGTTTTTTACCGGCCTGCTTTGTCAACTCATAAAATCTTTTTGAAAATTTGTTGTATACCTCCACCGGTGGTTTCCCCATATACTTCAGTGTATTGGGGGCACAATGTTCTGGAGCTACTTTCAACTGGCCGCTGATATGGTATTTGACCAACTCTTTAAAAAACGTTTCATCCTTATCCAAAATCAGATAATCGTACCGAATTCCACTTCGAATAAATACCTTTTTTACTCCCGGTAACTCCCGCAGGCGCCTTAAAATTTTCAGATATTCTTTGTGATCTACAATCAATTTGGGACATGGCGCAGGAGCCAAGCAATGCTTTCCTTCTACACACATTCCCTTTGCCATTTGCTGTCCACAACTTGGCAAACGAAAGTTAGCTGTCGGTCCGCCTACATCATGAATATATCCCTTGAAGTTAGGCGCTTCGGTCATTGCCTTTGCCTCTTCCACAATGCTGTCCTCACTTCGAGAAGTCACTCGCCGACCTTGATGCATGGTTATAGCACAAAAATTGCATCCACCGTAGCAGCCTCTATTCTGAATGATGGAAAACTCCACTTCAGCAATTGCTGGAACCCCACCAAGTGCCTCATAGCTTGGATGATATCTTCTCGTAAAAGGCATCGCATAAATCTCGTCTAATTCTTTACGTGTCAACGGAGTGGCAGGAATGTTCTGAACCAA
This sequence comes from uncultured Ruthenibacterium sp., assembly GCF_963558415.1. Classification (NCBI taxonomy): domain Bacteria; kingdom Bacillati; phylum Bacillota; class Clostridia; order Eubacteriales; family Oscillospiraceae; genus Ruthenibacterium; species uncultured Ruthenibacterium sp. Next base: position 3,219 of record NZ_CAUWGY010000092.1, read on the forward strand.
ATATCTCTCGCCTTGTTTTTGTACAACAGGTTTTCCCGAAACACAATCTTGATTGTCCATTTGTATCCGGCACGCCTTTGCATATGCAATTTTATCTGTACTCACCTTATGAAAGCCAGCACACTCCACATATTGAGCCGGTAGATGAGCAAAATCCGTCATATAGCAGGTTCCAGCCACATCTGTGATTTCATTCACTGGTTCACCTGCAGCTAGGCGATGTGCAATCTCGGCAGTCTGATGCTCACTCATTCCAAAGGAAACAAGATCCGCTCCGCTTGTCTCCATAATGCTCGGTAATACAGTATCCGTCCAGTAGTCATAATGAGCAAAGCGCCGCAGAGAAGCTTCTAACCCTCCCAAAATGACTGGCAGGGCCGGATAGGCCTGCTTCGCCAACTTTGTATATACCGTAGCACTTCGATCCGGACGTTTTCCGGGCACGCCGCCCGGAGTGTATTCATCTCGGTCTCTGCGAATCTTAGCCACAGTGTAATGTGCCACCATACTGTCCACATTCCCGCCACCGATAAAAAAGCCATAACGCGGCTTACCAAAAATTTTCATGCTTTCACAACTTGTAAAATCCGGCTGACTAAGCACCGCAACTCGAAAACCTTCTTTTTCCAGTAAGCGGGAAATAATCGCGGATCCAAAACTAGGATGATCCACATAGGCATCTCCCGTGACAACGATATAATCTACTTCATTCCAACCTCTGGCCAACATCTCTTCTCTGCTAAGAGGTAAAAATTCCTGATACATTCCTCTTCTCCATTTCTTAGCAAGAAAAGCGGGTTCTGCCTTAGGAACCCGCTTTTCTAAAATTGTTTTAAACCACACTTGGGTCTTGATCCGAATCTCTCTGCATTCGCATTTCAATCCATTGATCTCTTGTAATCAACACCTGACGAGGCTTTGCACCTTCATAAGGGCCAATGATATTCATCTGTTCCATCTCATCAATGATACGGGCAGCACGAGCATATCCCAGCTTGCAACGACGCTGCAAAAGGCTGGTAGAAGCTTGTCCCGCATCAATTACCACTTCAACGGCTGTATCCAGCATGGGATCCCGAGAATCGTTGTCATCTGAGCCGGAAGAAGTCGATTTTTCTGCCACAGCACGCTTTTCCATCTCAGCAATCATTTCCTGATTGTAATCCGCGCTGGAATGTTTCTTTATGAAGTCAATCACTCCGCGGATCTCCGCTGAACGAACAAACGTTCCCTGCACACGAACAGGCTTATTAACGCCGACCGGCATGTAAAGCATATCGCCATTTCCCAATAGCTTTTCAGCTCCGCCAGTGTCCAGTATCGTCCGACTGTCCACCTGGCTCATCACTGAAAGACCAATTCGAGAAGGAATATTGGCCTTGATCAAACCCGTAATTACATCAACCGATGGCCGCTGAGTCGCAATAATCAAATGCATTCCGGCCGCACGGGCCTTCTGTGCAATGCGGCATATATAATCTTCTACTTCTTTTCCCGCCACCATCATCAAATCTGCCAACTCATCAATGACGATTACAATATACGGCATCTTTTCAAGAGTGGCATTTTCTTCGGCCAAAGCATTGTATTCCTCGATATTGGGAACACCATTTTCAGCCAGCAAACGATAACGCTTTTCCATTTCGGCCACAGCACTGCCCAATGCACCCGCCGCCTTACGAGGCTCTGTGACCACGGGCATCAAAAGATGCGGTATTCCGTTATACTGTGCAAACTCCACCATTTTTGGATCAATTAAGATCATCCGCAACATTTGCGGTGAACAGCGATACAACAAACTCATAATAATGGAATTTGTGCAAACGGACTTACCGGAACCCGTTGTGCCTGCAATCAGCAAATGCGGCATTTTGGCCAAATTTCCAATCTGACTTTTTCCTGCAATATCCTTTCCAATGGCAAATGTCAATGGAGCTGTGCTGGTAGAAAATTCAGGTGACTCCAAAATGCTACGCAGCGTTACAATGGTGCGTGTCTTATTCGGAATTTCAATGCCCACCGCAGCTTTTCCTGGAATAGGTGCCTCAATGCGCACACCCGAAGTAGCCAGATTCAATGCAATGTCATCAGCCAAACCTGTAATGCGACTGATTTTCACACCCGTTTGCGGCTGTAACTCATAACGCGTTACAGACGGTCCACGGCTGATATCTAATAACCGCGTTTTCACTCCAAAACTTGTTAATGTCTTTACCAGCAAATCCGCATTATGCGTCAGTTCTCGCTCAATATCCTCTTCATTGGTTACTTTTACCTTTTGGAACAAACTCAGCGGCGGATACACGTAATCATCATCCGTCTTTGGCTGTGGTGATACAACAGACTTAACTGCTTCTTTGTTTTGTACTGCTCCAGTCACCTTGCGCACAAGAGAAGCAATGTCATCTTGCTCTGCCTCATCCAAAGAGTCTTTCACTGACAAAATTTCTTGTCCTTGTTCAGTCTCGTCCTGCACAGGGTTATGAGCAGGCTTTTCATCAGACGCTTTCACAGATGACGTCAGCGGTTGTGTATCCGAAGCAGGTGAAGGTCTCGTCACAGGCATAACTGGATGATCTGGTTCTATGCCAAAGGTTCCACCCGGCCCAATCACAGGGCGCTCCTCTTGTTTCAAACCAATCTGCGTAACCGGTTGTTCTCCGAGTTCAATATCAATAGAAGGGGTGCGCTTGTGCTCTGCCGCATTCTGAAATGCTTGCAAATCGATAGCAAAATCTGTTTGCTTTCGAACACTTTCCTGTTCTCTTCGCTCTTCTCTTTCTGCAGCCATCTGACGTGCACGTTCGGCCCTCATTTGAGCCCGTTCTTCGCTCTTTTCTCTTGCACGACGTGCTTGCCCAGAACAGTAATAATAAATATGGCCCGGCGTAACGCCTGTCACTAACATCACACCGACTAAAAGCAAAATAACAAGTAAAATATCAGCCCCAGGACGTCCACACAAAGACAAGAGGCTCCACCCGAATACCGCGCCTAAAACACCGGCACTCCAAGGTGTTGAAGCACCCGCCTGATGAAGTGCAATCATACCGTCTTGAAAACTCAAGCCCGTCATGTCTGTCTTGGAAAACACCAAAAAGACACCACTCACCAAAGCCATGCACAGCAGAATTTGCAGCGTTTTTTTCTTCATTGGCATACCAATGGCGACCAATACAGCAATGTACAGAATAGCCGGTGCCAACAGATAAGTACTGACGCCAAATACGCCAAACAAAAGGTTGGAACGAATCCAGCTCCACACCGAGGCTCCTTCTACATAAGTCATAGCCGCAATCAGGATTCCAATGCCAAAAATCAGAATGCTCCACTGCTCTGCCATATCCTTTTTGGGCCTACGAGAACGCCCTTTCGATGAATTTTTTGAACGAGCTTGTGTCCTTCTTTTTGTGTTTTTTGATGCCATGAATACTACCCCTGTATATGTAACGCCGCACGGCTTCCAGCCAGCGGCTTTTATTTTGACGTCAACGATAAAAAGGCGCAAAAGATTACTTTATCAGTATATCATCAATCGTCCAACTTGTAAAATAGAATTTTGTATAGATTTACAAACCATTTTTAACCTTTTTGTTCGATTTCACGATATAAATAAGCCAGTGCATCCCCTACTCCCCCCAGCTCATCAATTAATCCTTCTTTTACGGCTGTCGCTCCATCCACCACGCTTCCTACATCCATTACCAGTTCTCCGGTTCGCATCATTAACTGCGTAAACCGTTTTTCACTGATAGACGAATGCGATGCCACAAAGCCGGTGATTCGTTGCTGCATCTGTTCAAAATAACGCATTGTTTGTGGAACACCCAATACAAGTCCCGAATGCCGTACCGGATGGATTGTCATAGTTGCAGTCGGTACAATAAAACTTCTTCTGGCAGAAACGGCCAATGGTATTCCTATGGAATGCCCTCCTCCCAACACAAGCGTAGCACTTGGTTTTGTAATTCCGCTGATCAATTCTGCAAGTGCAAGCCCAGCCTCTACGTCTCCTCCTACTGTATTTAAAATCACTAAGAGACCTTCTACTTCCGGGTCCTCTTCAATGGCCACAAGCTGAGGAATTACGTGTTCATATTTTGTTGTCTTCTGATTCTGAGGTGCCATTGAGTGGCCTTCAATCTGACCAATGACAGTTAAGCAATGAATCGTATGTCGACCTTTTGTTCGGAGTACTGCTCCCATCTCAAGCATGTAATCCTTTTCCAAAAGTTCTTGTTGTACATCTTCTTCATCGTCATTTCGTTCTTTTTTGCTTGAGCTCATTTTATTTACCATTGCACGTGCTCCTTTTTATTTTTTTGTTATTTTCCCCTTAATCCGCTTTATTTATACCATCCTGTACCTATGCTCTTTAATTGACAAAAAAGCCACAACCCATTATTATAAATAAGTATATAAAACTTAGAGTGACCGTTTACACTGCGGCACAAAAGGAGCGCAACTATGGGACAAACGATTGCACAAAAAATCATTGCGGCCCATCTTGTCGATGGAATTCCATCCGTCGGCAATGAAGTCGGACTGCGCATCGATCAGACACTTACGCAAGATGCTACCGGCACCATGGCGTATCTAGAGTACGAAGCAATGGGAATTCCCCGGGTAAAAACGGAGCTGAGTGTAGCCTATATTGACCACAATACTCTGCAAAACGGTTTTATGAACGCGGATGATCATCGCTTTATTCGAACGGTCACAAAAAAAATTGGTGTTCGTTATTCTCGACCCGGAAATGGTATTTGCCATCAGGTTCACTTGGAACGTTTTGCTAAACCCGGAAAAACCTTGATTGGTTCGGATAGCCATACGCCTACCGCTGGTGGAATCGGTGCACTCGCTATGGGTGCTGGCGGCCTCGATGTTGCCGTTGCAATGGGCGGCGGTGCTTATTATATTCCCTATCCCAAAATGACTTTGGTGAAGCTCTCGGGTTCACTGCGTCCCATGGTCAGTGCTAAGGATGTCATTTTGGAAGTCCTTCGCATTATGAGCGTTAAAGGCGGTGTGGGAAAAATCATTGAATATGGCGGCGAAGGTGTAAAAAACCTAAGCGTACCACAGCGTGCAACAATTACTAATATGGGCGCAGAATTAGGTGCGACAACTTCGATTTTTCCATCGGATGAGGTAACGCGGAGCTTTCTTCGTGCACAAGGCCGTGAAGAAGATTTCGTTCCTCTGTGCTCGGATGAGGATGCCGTTTATGATGAAATCATTGAAATTGATTTGAGCAAACTGGAACCTCTTGCTGCATGTCCCCACAGCCCGGACAATGTCAAATCCGTCAAGAGCTTGACCATGACCAAGGTGGATCAAGTTTGCATCGGCAGTTGCACCAATTCCAGCTATACAGATTTAATGACTGTTGCTGCCATTTTGAAGGGAAAGACTGTCAGCCCAGAGGTAAGCCTTGCTATTGCTCCCGGAAGTCGTCAGGTTTTAAGCATGCTTAGTCAGAACGGAGCCTTGGCGGATTTGATCAACGCCGGTGCCCGTATTTTGGAGAGCGCCTG
>NZ_CAUWGY010000093.1:0-8452 GCF_963558415.1 uncultured Ruthenibacterium sp.
GCCCGCCTCTTCTTAATATTTTAGGGGAGAAAGACCTTTCATGCTCAGTTCTTTCGGTATCCGCACTTGGGGCAAACGCCGTTTTCATCCAATGCGATTCCGCACAGCGGGCAGCGCTCTACCTCAAGGTGGGGTTCATACTCTTCGGAAGCCATGTTTACGCCGCTTGTAAAGCTCAGTTTAACAATGTTCAACTTGTCTTTCAGCAACTCGTAAACCATTTTGATCATGCCTTCTACGGTCATGGTCTCTTTGGTAACGACCAAGCGGCATTCCGGATAGGCAGTGGCCAGTTCTGTCTGGAAGGCAGGGCCTTTCATAATGTTGTTGGGAGCGCCGTTGCGAATGCCCTGCTGCTCATATACGCCCAAAATCGCGGGCAAAAGTGGGTCATCCTCACGCAAAATCAACGCATGGTCAAAGTTTTTCAAAACTTCCCAAGCGGTTTTCTGAATTTCATTGCAGGGGAAAACCATGTTTACTCCGGGGTTTACAGAGCCTTCTACCTCAATGGTGAGAACGCCGGTATGTCCGTGCAGGTATTGTGCTTCACCTTTAAATCCGTAAAAACGGTGTGCATATTGCAGTTCCAGTGTTGTAATGCTTCTCATGGTTCAATCTCCTTTATTTTTTATATTTACGGGATGAATGTGCCCGCATACACCGAAATGATTTTCTATTGGTATTATATCTTTATTGATATTAAATGTCAATAGTGAATTTGAAAGTTTTTCATAAAAAAACGCCGCACATTTTTGTGCGGCGTTTTATGAAGTGATTCAATTGTTCAAAACCGAAGATTTTTTCCATAGAAAATAGACAAAGAAAACCGTCAGCAAAGTAATGGCCAGTGCCCAAAGTTCGGTCAGCGCAATGTTGGTCCAAACACCACACTGATACAGAGCGGCGCTAACATTGGTCAGTGCGTGTAAGAAAACCGCAACCCAGTAGAAGCCGCCGGACAGTCGTTTGGTGACCACCATCCAAATTAAAATGGAGAGAGCAATGTGCAGCACGATGGAAACGAAGCGTTCCGCGCCACTCCATAAAAAAGAAGCTGGTGCGGCCGTTGAAAGAGCACTCATCTGTGCATCGGTTAAACCCAGGGCCGACAGGTCCACGCCATTGTTCAAAAGCACCATTACATACAGATTGGCGGCCAAACTCAATCCAACCATAATGGCGGATTCAAATCCGCCGTGGCCGATGCCGTATCCCAGGCCAGTGGAAAAGGATGCGTTCTTGCGGCACAGCAGCTTCAGACCGACCAAACGTGCGGTTTCCTCAAAAAGGCCCGCCGCCAGGCAACCATAACTCACGTAGGCGACAGGTACAAAGGCAAGCGCAGGAAAGAGGGAGAATACCACGCTATGCAAAAGACTTTCCAGTACCATCGCGCCTAGAAAAAAGCACAAGGCACCTACGGCCGCAGCCTTTAATACATGACCATACCGAATCTGGCAAATGATTAAAAGGGCTATTGGAACAAGAATAGCAATGCCAACGCTCACTGCGGTGTACACCAGTGAAAGAGTAGGAATCGAAGAAGCAGGAAGCATCATTATCGCCTCACTTTAATTTGATGAACATCTAAATGTTGTATCTGCATCATACGCTTTTGTGCAAAGGATGTCAATGAAAAAAGCAGAGTTTTTGAAAAACTCTGCTTTTTTGAAAAAATTAATGTCGTTTTCGCATGGTGAGCACGTGGCGTACTGTATCCCAAAGGCTGCTGAAGTTGAGAATGGCCATCAACACCACACACAAAGAGCACCACAAAGGCCACAGAGGTGTGTCGGTCAACATCCAGTAACTTTCAAAGCCCATAAGCGCCAAATTCAACAACAAAACGAAAGGGGCAAAATCCACGCGAATCAGTCCGCGGGTGTTGACAGCGCGCAAAAGGAATACGACAAAATAGCTGGCAAATGTAGCAAACGCAGCTCCCTGCACTCCCCAGGTCGGAATCAAAAGACCGTTCAAAATTAAATTCAGAACAGCGCCTACGGCCATTGTAACCAAGGACAGGCCAGAGCGTTTTTCCGCCATGTAAATGCTGTTTAAAAAGTTGTCAAAGCTGGAGAATACAGTGGCAAAGGTGAGCAGGGGAATATAAATCCAGCCCGCGTAAAAATCGTCCGATACATAGACTTTCATGATCGGCTGACACAAAAGAATGATTCCAGCGCCCGCAAGGAACATCAGACTCTGATATGCGTTCCACACACGGCTGAAAAACTCTTCCCGGCCAGCACGGGTGCCGTCGGTAAAAGCACTGATTTGCCAGGCTTCGGTAAATAAGGTCGCAACGATGGTCAAAAGAGTGGGCAGTCGATAACTGGTAGCAAACAGTCCGTTCACTTCGCTGCCCAGCATGGTGGTAATAAACAGCTTGTCACTGGTGTTGGTCACCCACCAGAAAATGCTGGCAGAAATCAAAGGCACCGAATACCGCAGCATGGTTTTGAACAAGCGCGTGTCAATCGGTTTCAGACGGATGTATTTCCAAATGCGGGATACAAAGAACAAAAACAAAGCACTGGTGGCGTCCGAGCAAATCAGCGCCAGGATCAGTCCTGTGGCTCCCAGATGAAATCCGGATAAAAACAGTACATTAAAGAATAGATTCGCCACCGTGCAAAGAATTCCATCGATGGCATACAGCCGAACCATTTCTCTGGCACGCACAAATTGACAGTTTAATGTGCGCAGGCAGCTCATAAATACAAAGAGCAATAAGAGCGGCCAGTAATCGCCAATGGTTCCGCCAATGAACGGGACCATGTCCAAAAGCGGCGTCAGCACCAGCAATAGCAAAAAGCCCATCAAAAGGGAAAGAAGACCGTTGGTATAAAGGCTTCGCTTGTTGATCCCTTTTTCGAGTCCAAAGCGGATGATTGCATTGGATATCCCCAAACTTACAATGGGGATGAACACGTTGCCAATGGCAATGATCGCGTCCATACTGCCATAGGCACCCGTGCCCATCATGTGGGTGTGGTAGGTAGTAAGGAAAAAGTTTAAAATTTTGGAGGAAAAAGTGCTGATTGCAAACAGGATGGTGTTGGAAACAAGGCGCTTATATTTATCCAAACAGGAACCTCCTTGTTTTGTCCAAGGCGCAATGTGCCCGGATGTACTATAAATAAGTAATATACCCGTTTTCACGAGCGATTGCAATGCAATTTTGACGCATCAGCTTTTTAGCATCGCTCTCCGCTCCTTGTAATCGGGCATAAAGTGCTCTACAACAGCCCAAAAATCGGGACCGTGATTCAAGTGAATAAAATGTACATATTCGTGTAAAAGTACGTACTCCACAGCCGCTCTTGGTTTTTCGGCCAGGCGAAGCGCGAGGGTGATCCTCCGTTTGGCCGGACAGCATACACCCCATTGACTTTTCATGTCCCGCACTTTCAAAATGGGCGGCTGCCCATGCAGCACCTGCCTAAACAAAGGAAAAATTTCCCGGTCAATCTGCTCAAACAACGCGAGCGCCTGCGCAGGCGAAACCGTACAGGGCACAAGATCTTGTGTTTTTTGTTCCAATATTTTCCTCTGGGCGCGCTGGAGCCACAACATTTTGCTGTCCACAAAAGCATCTATTTGCGAGACAGGCACAAAAAAAGGCGCCGAAACCGCCGCGCTTGCGTCTGCTCGGACGCGAAGATTTAAGTTTTTTACACGTTTACGCGTTAAAAAATAACATATGCCTCCCGGCGTGCGGCGCAGCTCTGTTTTCAAGATTAGCACACTTCCCAAATTCACATGGGTTTATTATACCAATGTTCGTCACCTTTGGCAAATTGGACAAAAAAACGGCGATTTTTTTACGTTCCTTTTGCTTGACATCCACAATATCTAGTGTGATAATAGAACGCGGATTCAATATTTAGCGAACGGGTTTGGGGGGTCCCCAAGGGTTTCCGGCGCGGAGATAAGGAGATAAAGAGGATGATCAAGAGCATTGTAAAGCGCGATGGTCGCGTGGTTCTGTACGACGCCAGCAAAATTGCGTCTGCGGTTTTACGCTGTTTGCAGGCGGCCGGACAGGGAGATGCTTCCGTGGCTGCTCAGGTGGCCAATGCGGTGGAAGAGGTTCTGGAAAAAGAATGCGGAAATGAGCCGCCGCAGATCGAACAAATTCAAGATGCTGTGGAGCAGGAACTGATGCATGCTGGCATGGAAGAGGCTGCGAAACAATATATCTTGTATCGCGCTGAGCGCACCCGTATTCGTGAGGCAAAGACCAGCCTGATGAAATCTATTGATGAGATCACCAATGTGGATGCACGTATCAGTGATATGAAACGTGACAATGCCAACATTGATGGAAATACCGCCATGGGCTCTATGCTTCAGATCGGTACCGCCGGAGCAAAGGCTTATAATGCTGCATATCTGCTTACCCCGGAACAGGCGCGGGCTTACCGTGAGGGCGACATCCACATCCACGATTTCGATTTCTATGCATTGACCACTACTTGCTGCCAGATCGATTTGATCAAGCTGTTCAAGGGTGGGTTCTCCACCGGTCACGGTTACTTGCGTGAGCCGCAGGGCATTGGCAGTTACGCTGCGCTGGCAGCCATCGCCATTCAGTCCAACCAGAACGACCAGCACGGCGGACAGGGCGTGCCCAACTTCGATTATGCCATGGCAGGCGGCGTGCGCAAAACATTCGCCAAAAATTATGCCAGCAAATTGCAGGAGGCTCTGGAGGACGTGCTGGACACGGACGACGAGTCCGTGCTGACGCAGGCTGCGGTTGCGGCGGGCAGCGCAGTTACCGGCGAGGAGCCTCGTCTCCAGACGCAAGCAGCAAGCTTTGACGCGGCTGCGGTACAGGCGCTGGTAGCAGATGGCCGCTTGGATAAGGAAAAAGCGACACACGTGGTACATCATGCTCGCCGCCGGGCCGAAAAGGCGACGGATCGGGCTACCTACCAGGCCATGGAAGGATTTGTGCATAACCTCAATACAATGCACTCCCGTGCAGGTGCGCAAACGCCGTTTTCTTCCATCAACTACGGTACCGATACCTCTCCGGAAGGCCGTATGGCTATCCGCAATATTCTTTTGGCAGAAGATGCAGGTTTGGGACATGGCGAGACTCCTATTTTCCCCATCCATATCTTTAAGGTAAAAGAGGGCGTCAACTACAATCCGGGCGATCCGAACTATGATTTGTTCGAACTTTCCTGTAAGGTCAGTGCGAAGCGCCTGTTCCCCAACTACGTATTTTTGGACTCTCCGTTCAATCTTCAGTACTACAAACCCGGTCATCCGGAAACTGAAGTTGCGACCATGGGTTGCCGCACGCGCGTGATGGGCAATGTGTACGACCCTGAGCGTGAGATTGCTTATTCTCGCGGCAACTTGTCTTTCACGTCCATCAATCTTCCTCGCTTGGCCATTGAAAGCCATGGGGACGAAGCACTGTTCTATAAAAAATTGGACGATATGATGGAATTGGTAGCGCAGCAGTTGCATGACCGTTATGAGATTCAGGCGTCCAAACGTGTATACAATTATCCGTTCCTTATGGGTCAGGGCGTTTGGCTCGACTCCGACAAATTGGGTCCCAACGATGAGGTGCGCGAGGTGCTCAAACACGGCAGCCTTTCCATCGGATTCATTGGCCTGGCGGAAACTCTGACCGCTTTGTATGGTCACCATCATGGTGAGAGCGACGAGATGCAGCAAAAAGGACTGGCAATCGTGCGTCATATGCGGGAGTTCTGCGAGAAAAAGTCTGCGCAGACCCATATGAATTACGGCTTGCTGGCCACTCCGGCAGAAGGTCTTTCCGGCCGCTTTGTCCGCATGGATCAAAAGCGCTACGGGAAAATCCCCGGAGTCACTGACCGTGAGTATTACACCAACTCCTTCCATATTCCTGTATGGTATCCGATTTCTGCATACGAAAAGATTCAGAAAGAGGCACCTTATCATGCCTTGACCAATGCGGGCCATATCAGCTATGTGGAGCTGGATGGAGACACTGCCAACAACGTAGAGGCCTTTGAGAGCGTGGTTCGCTGCATGCACGACGCAGGCATCGGTTACGGCTCCATCAACCACCCCGTTGACCGTGACCCGATTTGTGGTTATGTGGGTGTGATCGGAGAGGTTTGCCCCCGTTGTGGCCGTCGCGAAGGCGAAGCCCTGAGTCAGGAAAGAGTGGATGAGCTGCGCAAATTGTACCCCGAAGTGACAACTTTCTGTGGTTGTGAATAAGTTGGGGGTTGCAAACTATTCCAAATTAGTATACAATAAAAGCATAGATACATAAGCAAATCTTGGGAGGAAAAAGAAATGGCTATTCAGACGAACCGTGAAGCAAAGTATGGCAAAGACGTAGGTTTTGAGCGCATCCGCCGTATTACAGGATACCTCGTGGGCACCATGGACAAATGGAACGATGCGAAAAAGGCTGAAGAACGCGACCGCGTGAAACACGGTCTGTCTCACTGAGATGAGTCAGGTGCTGAATCTGGCGGGTATCATGGAAGATTCCATTGTAGATGGGCCGGGTATCCGCACTGCTATTTTCGCCCAGGGCTGTCCTCGCCGCTGCGAGGGCTGCCACAACCCGGAAAGTTGGCCGTTCGGCACAGGTAAGGATGTGTCGGTAGAAGAATTGTTTGCCCATATAAAAGCAAACCCCTTGGTAAAAGGCGTGACTTTTTCCGGTGGGGAACCTTTTTCCCAGGCCGAGGCGTTCTGTGCATTGGCGCGGATGTTGAAAGCGGCCGGATATGAGGTGGCCAGTTATACGGGCTATACCTTTGAACAACTTTTAGAGGGCACGGACGCCCAGCGGGCGCTCCTGGCAGAATTGGATATTTTGGTGGATGGCGAATTTGTGCTGGCAAAGCGGAACTTGGACCTGCGTTTCCGTGGGTCGGAGAATCAGCGCATTCTGGATGTACCCAAAAGCCTTGCGGCAAATCGGGCCATCTGGTGTGAAGCTGAGCGCTGGACCGGCGGAACGCATCCCCATTCCTGAATTAAAAAAGGCGGAACCTAGGTTCCGCCTTTTTTTCGCCTTGCGTGGGTTATAGGGCTATTGTATAATATGTGTCGGAAAAGAGGGGACTTGGCATGAAAAGGTCGTTTTGGCGCCGGTGCGCCGCTTCTTTGGCACTGCTGACGTTCTGTGTGTTCGGGGCGACGTGCGCCTGGGCACAGGATGAAATGCAAGAGATTGAAAACATTCGCATTTTGTTGACAACCTTGTCAGACGGCACATCCCGGCTGACCGGGCCTTCGGCGCAGGAGGATGGAACGGTTTTGCTGTGCAGCGACCGGGATGCGAATTTCACCTGGGAAGAGGAGATTGACGCATCGTGGTTTGACTCCGTCATCAATGTAGGAGAAAAAGGCGGTGTGGCGCCTATCATGCGTGTGATTTTCCCAAAAGTCAGCAGTATGCGTGTTCCCCTGGTGGCGCAGGCTGATGAAACCGGTGTGACGTTTGTCTCTCCCGCGCAGGGATCCACGGTAAATGTCAAAGCCTCCTTTCAAAATGCGCGGCAGTACCGCTATCAGTACAATGAGGCCAGCGGGGACCCACCTTATGTGGCGTTGACCGGCCAGATAGAGGTTGAGGTGCGCATGACCGTTGACCGTATTCTGGAATATGTGCCCTTGCCGCAGAACGCAACGGAAGAAGAGATGATCGCTTACACACGCGGGATTTATGAGCGGCAATGGATACAAATCGAACCCCGGGAAGTGGTTTACCGCGCTACGTATTGCAATTCTCCGGTGGGGATTGGTGTGTCCGGTGCCAACGGTCAGCCAGTAGACCCTGTTCGGGGAAGTCCCGCCGGGCTGTTGTTGCTGAATGGACAAGAGGATGAGGGCGACGTATGTACGGTGGAATTCGACGGCCGGACACAAAATTTGGATGTGGCGGATTTGCCGTATTTTTCGCTTTCCGTTGAATTTTATATTGAAGTGATCGATTGGAACGAGGCCACTGCCAATGCGGTGCCGGTGGCGGCTACGGCAGCCGGCGCTACGGCGCTGGGGCTGGGCGGCAGTGCGGTGGCCAACGCTCTGACCCAGCCGGACGCTTTGCCTGCCCGCCGCAGGGACGAGGAACTCTCCATAGAAGAAACGCCGGAGCTGCCCGAAGAGGACAGTCCCGAAGTGAGTTTGTCAATGTATAAACCGTTTAGCGAAATCGTGAATACGAAGGGCGCCGCGGTGGACATTCAGCTCACAGTGAATGGCGGCGAAGGATTGCGCTGGCACTATTTGCCCACAGCCATTTGCCCGGGCGGGTTAAAGGCTGTGGTGCCCACAGTGGTGGGCATGGGCAGCGAGAGCACGCTGGTGCTGGGTTTGACGGGCGCAGCCATGAAACAGGCGCACTGCCCGGTGTTTGTGACGGTGATTGCCTGGGCCGTGGGACCGAACGGCAAAGTGCTCAAGACCAGCG
>NZ_CAUWGY010000094.1:0-8307 GCF_963558415.1 uncultured Ruthenibacterium sp.
GCGTTCAAGGGCGTTGATTTGACTGGGGACATCACCACCATCGACCCGTCCCGCAGCCCCGCGGCGCCCAACATGATGCCGGACGCCCAGGGCTTTCCCGCAAAGCGGCCGGGCTACCGCACCCGGTTTGTGCTGGATGGAAAAGTCCATGGCTCGTTTGTTTTAAAGCGCGGCGAACAGTCGGTTCGCCTCATCCACGCGGGCACTACGCTGTACCGCATCGACGAGTCCGGCCCCACGGCGCTGTACACGGACATGAACGACGCCGCCGGCGCGGCGGTGCAGCTCAAGGAAAAGCTGTGGATACTGGACGGAAAAAAGTATCTTTATTGCGACGGCGAGACCGTGGCCCCGGTGGCGGACATCGCCACCGTGCCCATCATCACCATCGCAAAGGCGCCCAACGGCAAAAACGGCGCCACCAGTTATAAGGCCATCAACCTTCTGACCGGCAAACAGACCGAGAGCTATTTGGGCGAGGAGGGCACGGTCGATTACTATTTGTCGCTGCAACAGCTCACCGATGCTCCGGTCACGGCCCAGGTGCTGAGCGCAGAGGGAAACTGGCAGGAAAAGACCGAGACGGCCGACTTCACCGTGGACCGGGCTCTGGGCAAAGTCACGTTCAAGACCGCCCCGGGCAAAAGCCCCGTGGAAGGCGAGGACAACGTGCGCATCACCTATGAGGTGGAAAGGGACTGCGGGGAAGTGGACCGGTGCCGCCGGGCCATTTTGTACGGCGTGGACGGCGCCATGGACCGCATCTTCCTCACCGGGGACCCGTCGCAGCCCAACGTGGACCACTGGAGCGAGTGGAACGACCCGGCGTACATCGGGGATACAAACTACGGCATCCTCGGCTCCGAAATAAGCCCCATCTTAGGGTACAGCGTGCTGGGCGGGTCGCTCATCGCCCACAAAAGCGGCGAGGAAAACAGCCGCAACATCTTTGTGCGAAAGGGCGAGCTGGACGAGGACGGCACGGCCGTGTTCCGCATCACGGACATCCTTCAGGGCGAGGGGGCCGTGTCGGACCGGGCGTTCTGCTCGGTGGCCTCGGAGCCGCTGTACCTGACAAAGCTGGGCGTGGCGGCGCTCACGCCCACCACCGTCACCGGCGAGCGCACGGTGCAGGTGCGCAGCTACTATTTGAACGGCGCTCTGCGCAAAGAGCGCCTGGAAAACGCCCCGGCCGCTGTGTGGGACCGGTTTTACGTTTTGGCCGGAGCCGACTGGCTGTATTTTTTGGATTCAAGCCAAAAGCAGTACGAAAAAAACGAGCCGGCGTCCAGCTATCAGATGGAGGGGTATTACTGGACGGGCATCGGCGCCACGGCCTTGTGGGACGAGGACGGCACGCTGTGCTTTGGCACACAGGACGGCGCGGTGCGCTGTTTTTCCAAAGGCACCCTGGCCGGGGACTTTTGCGACTGTGACAGCCCCGACGACACCACCGGCCGCCCGGTGGCAGCGTCCTGGTCCACGCCGCTTTTGAACCTGGGCACCTGGGCCAATCTCAAAACGGTCACAGGCGCCTTTGTGGTGCTGCAGCCCTTCGCCCGCTCGGGCGCGGAAATTTACTACGCCACGGACAAGGAGTACCAAAAGCTGGCCCGCTCGGCCAACGTGGACATCTTCGATTGGAACGACATCGACTTTTCCCGGTTCACGTTCAACACATTGGACCGGCCGTCCGTGGTCAGCGTGCGCAAAAAGGCAAAAAAGGTCAAGCTGTTCCAGATCATCGTGGAAAACAGCCGGGCCCGGGAGCCTTTCGGCCTGTTTGCCATTCATGTGAATTATAAAGTAGGAGGGAAGGTGAAGCGATGAATTTGAACGACCAGAAAATCACCGGCTACGCCACAGGCATCGCGGGCCTGCCGGACAAAATCGAAAACAAAGCCCAGTGGCTCAAACAGCAGTTCGACAGCCGCACCGACAACGAGGTCAAAGAAAAACACAACGCCCTCATCGACGCGTTGACCGCCCTTTCGCTGGACACATCGGTGCACAGCGCCGACGTGAAGGTTCTGCGCCTCAACGGCGACGGCCAGGTGGAAATTTCCACAGACGGGGAGAACTTTGAGACCATCTCCTCTTCCGGCCACCGCATCCTTGGCCCGGACGGCACCGCCCTGCCCCAGCGCGGCAAGCTGAAATTTACCGGCGACGCGGTGCTGTTCGACGACGCGCAGGCCAATACCACCGAGATACGCGCGCTCAAAGGCGAAAAAGGCGACCCGGGCGTGGTGGTGGATCTGGACCCGGGGCTGTTCAGCATGTACGTGGACGCCGAGGGCTGTCTGCGCCTTGTCTGGCGGGACGGGAACGAGCAGCCGCCGCTGCGCATCGAAAACGACCAACTGATTTATACAGCACAATAAAAGGGGGAACAGCATGGCCACAAAAGAAATCAATCTGGGCAGCGTGCGCGGCCCGCAGGGGCCGGGCGCCACGGTGCAGGTGGGCAAGGTGGTCACGGGCGAGCCGGGCACACAGGCCGCCGTGGTCAATTCCGGCACATCCGCAGACGCCATCCTGAATTTCACCATTCCCAAAGGGGAAAAAGGCGAACAGGGCCTTCCCACCACCGTCAACGGAAAGTCCGGCCAGAGCATCACGCTCACCGCCCAGGACGTGGGCGCTGTGCAAAACAGCGTTGTTCATGAAGAAATCACAAGCGAGTGCAGTTATACCAATCTGACCGTGCATGAGACAGGCGGGGTCTACCACCACGCCTTCGGCAAATTCCACATGATCGAAGTGCACAATTTAAAGGCGAACCAAACGGGCGACTGGAACACCACCTTGACGCTGCCGGACCGCATCCCCACCGCGCCTGTGGGCAGCCGGCTGTACACCACCGGCTGCGCCATCACCGGCGAGCCCATCCTGGTCACGGCGCGTCTGTTGGAAACCGACCCCAAAATCATCGTGTTCGAATCCAACGGCACCTACCAGCCCATCCAGACCACCGAGCTGTTCGTCGTCACATTCTGTTACATCGAAGCGTAAAGGAGGTCTTGACATGGCAAATCTTTTTTCGGGCCGCATGCAGGTGCCCTACTATTACTCCTGCTACGGCTATACCCGTGGAAACGGCAAGACCTGGCACGGCGGCCAGGACGTGGTGGGCCTGGACAGCGACCGCATCCTTTTGCCCGACTACGACGGCAAGTCCATCTCGGGCACCGTCGTCACGGCCCGCAAGGTGGACAAGTCCACGGGCAACCGCACCTGGGAGTGGGGCTTTTACGTGTGCGTAAAGCTGGACGCAAACCAGACGCCTGACAAAGTCAATTATCTTTATTTCTGCCACAACGCCCAAAACCTCGTAGCCGTGGGCCAGAAAGTGAAAAGCGGCGACGCTTTGGCCGTCATGGGCAATTCGGGCAACGCCGCCGAGGCCAGTCCCCCCATCAAGCACTGCCATCTCGAAGTGCGGGCCACATCCACGGGCGCAGGTCTCGACCCCACGCATTATTCCGGCTGTGCAAACCGCGTGGGCATCTACGGGGAAAACCCGGTGAAACCCCTCTCGGGCGAAGCGGTAAGGCTCAAAATTTACGCGGACACGCCCATCAGCGCCGGAGACGTGGTGCTGATGCAAAAGGTGTGCCAGCCGCTGGGCATTGCCGTATCGGCCGAAAACGGAGCGCTCATCACAGCGCCTGCCTCGGCGGGCGACCAAATCACCATTCTTCGAAAGGCGCAGGAGCTGAATTTGACCGTATCCCTGTACCATGCGACCGTCAGCAAAGTGCAGGTCACCGTGGACAGCCTGCGGGTGCGCACGGGCCCGGGCGTGGAGGAATACACCCAGGTGGGCAGCGTGAAAAAAGGCGATGTGCTGGAAACGTTGCAAATAAAAGACGGCTGGGCGTATGTGGTCACCGGGGAAAAGGATGGCTGGGTGTGCCTCGGCGAGGACGGCCAAATCTACGCAAAGGTGACGGTTCTAATTGCCGTGGCGGGACTGTTTGGGGCCGTGGGAGCGCCCATCATCCGGCTCAACAGCAACATCACCCGGTTGAATGTGACGCTGGAACAGCTCAAGCAGGACATGGCCCAGCAAAAAGTATCCGCCCGGCAGACCCATCAGCGGCTGTGGGCGCATAATACCGAGCAGGACGCGGCCCTGGCCGACCATGAAAAACGCATTGTGCTTTTGGAGCACAAGGAAAGGAGAAGGGAAGAATGAACATCAACTGGATGGTGCGCTTCAAAAACAAAGCCTTTTGGCTGTCGGCGATCCCGGCGCTGCTGCTTTTGGCGCAGCAGGTGTGTGCGATGTTCGGCGTCTCGCTGGACACGACGGATTTGAGCCGGCAGCTCACGGGGCTCACAGGCACGGTGTTCACGCTTTTGGCGCTGCTGGGGGTGGTCAACGACCCCACCACAGCCGGTTTGTCGGACAGCCAGTCCGCGCGCACGTATACACAGCCAAAGAAAGGAGAATGAACCTTGGCCAATCAAACACAAAGCGCCTACGATGCCAGCGTTCAGCGCCTGGCGCAGCAACTGGCCCAGCAGCAGGCGGCCGAACAGGCGGCCCGTCAGCAAATGCTGGCCAGCACCGAGCAGTACTACAACAACATTTACGCAAACCTTGACGCAAATTACAAAGCGCAACTGGCGGCGGCCCAGCAGGACTTCGAGGCGGCTCTGGCTCAGCTCCAAAGCGGCTACAACGCCGACGCCGGCGCCGTGAACACCGCCGCCGGGCAGGGGCTGCAGCAGGCGTACATCAATTATATGATGAGTCAGAAAAATCTGGGCCAGCAGCTCGCGGCGCTGGGCCGCAGCGGCGGCGCGTCCGAGACAACGCTTTTGGGCCTTGCCAATCAGTACGGGCAAAACCGCGGCCAGCTCGAAAATACCCGCACCCAGGAACTGGCAAAGCTGGCGCAGCAACTGGCCCAGGCCCGCGCCGACCAGACCGCTCAGTACAACAAGACAAAGACCGACTACGCCACCGCGTACACCAATCAGAAAAACGCGTTCCAGCAGGCCCAGGCAAAGGCCATCGCCGACTGGGACGCTCAGAGCCAGGCCCGTTTGCAAAACTACCAGCAAAACTACTTCGACGCCATCAACGCGCTGACGCCGTCCTCTTCTTCGCGCAGCACGTCCGGCCGCTCGTCGTCCAAAACTTCGTCCGGCTCGTCCAATGGAGTGTCCGCTTCTTCTCTGGGCTCGCTTACGGGCTTGCTGACCGGCGCCACCGTCCGCCGGCCGTCGAACTCCGGCCGCAACCCCGCGGTGTCGAAGACGATGAATTGGATGAACTAGCCGCCTTTCAAAAATGTAAGGATTTTGTAAGGCGTCTGTTCTGGATTTGGACACATTTTGACCTTATAATGGAGAAAACCCCAGAAAAGGACGGAATGTGCCCATGAAAAAAGCACTGAAACTAGGTGCGTTGGCTTTTGTGCTGCTCGTCACCGTGGCCGTGGGGGCCGTGGTGTGGGACGGCTATCAAATGTACCGCCAGGCCGTAAAGGCCGAACCGGTGGAGCAGGCGGTGGCCCGCATTCAGGACCAGCCGAACTACACGGAATTGGAAGAGTTGCCCAAGGTGTATCCCCAGGCGGTGGTGGCCGTGGAGGACCGGCGCTTTTACAGCCACCACGGGGTGGACGTGCGCAGCATCGGCCGGGCGGTGTACACCAACCTGCGCACCGGCACCCTGGCCGAAGGCGGCAGCACGCTTACCCAGCAACTGGCCAAAAATTTGTACTTCACCCAAGAGAAAAAGTTCACCCGCAAGGTGGCCGAGGTGTTCGTGGCCTGGGAAGTCGAAAAACAGTACGACAAGGACACCATTTTGGAATTGTACATCAACAGCATCTATTATGGCGAAGGCTGCTACGGCGTGTACGATGCCAGCCGCTTTTACTTTGACAAGGACCCTGCGGACATGACCGATTACGAGTGTACGCTTTTGGCAGGCGTGCCCAATGCGCCCAGCGTGTACGCGCCCACTGTGAACCCGGATTTGGCGCACCAGCGCCAGCGCATCGTGCTGGACAGCATGGTGAGCGCAGGCTATCTTACCCAGACGCAGGCCGACGCCATTCTGGAACAGGCCGCCGAATAAGCTTTGCATCGGCGGCGCTCTTTGCCCCGCTTTTGGAGGATTTTGAGCCTTCTCAAACAGGGCTTGTCCTCCTAACGCGGACAAAAACCGCCGACAAGACAGAAATTTGCACACAAGCGTGTGCGAGTGTTTTGCAAACAAGTACAAAATCGACCCAGAGGACCTCAAAATTGTCCCCCCCGAAGCTCGAATTCGGGGGGATTTTTTTGATAGATTTGTGAAAATTGACCATTATACACAGTTTGTTTTATTAAAAAAAATATAATATATCAAAATTGCCCAATTTTGAATCAAAAAGTTCCATTTACTTCGGGGTCAAAATTGTTTAATCTTGAAATAAACAAAAACATTGATGAGGAGTGAACGAACATGCGAAAACGGAAGCTGGGTCGGACGTCCTGGCTGGACTGTGCGATCTTCATGGGACCGGCGGTCCTCATGTTCACGACCCTGTTCCTGATCCCGCTGTGCGGCGAGGTTCTGTATTCCTTTACGGACTGGAACGGCGTGGATCCGGGATTTAATTTCATTGGGTTTACAAACTACGCCAAGACCTTTGCGGAGCCAGAGTACTGGACTTCGTTCTGGTTCACTATTCGGTTCTCGTTCTTTGTAGTCACATTCTCCAACTTGATTGCGTTCTGCTGGGCGTACATACTGTCCAAGGACATCCCCCTGCGCAACTTGTGGAGAGCGCTGATCTACGTGCCCCGGATCATCGGCGGCGTTATCCTGGGCTTCTTGTGGCGCTTCATTTTCCAGAACGTGTTCGTACAGTTTGGTAACTGGACGGGTTGGAGCTGGTTCTCTCAGAACTGGTTCACCACACCGGAATCTTCGTTCTGGGCACTGGTCATCGTTATGACCTGGACGCTGTCCGGCTATCTGATGAGCATCTACGGCGCAGGCTTCTCGGCCATCGACAACAGCTACATCGAGGCAGCCACCATCGACGGCGCAAGCCGCTGGCAGATTCTGCGCAAGGTGACCATTCCGATGCTGATGACTTCGGTCACTCGCTGCTTGTTCATTGCCATCAACTGGGCAATGCTTTTGTACGACACCAACCTCTCGTTGACCAACGGCAACCCGTACCGTACTTCTGAGGCGGTCACCATGAACATCTACAACACTGCGTTCCGCAGCAACCAGATGTCCTTCGGTGCTGCGAAATCGGTGGTATTCATCATCGTTCTGGTAGCGATTGCCTTTGCACAGGTCTCCTTTACCTCACGCAAGGAGGTGGAGCAGTAATGAAACGTCGTGAAGCAATTGATACCTGGGTGCGCGTGATTTTGATTGCACTCAGCGCGATGATCGTGCTGGTCCCGCTGTATTTCACCGTACTCAACGCATTCAAACCGTATCGTGAGATCGCGGCGAACATCGCCGCATGGCCCCAAGAGCCCACGCTGGCCAACTTCGCCAGCGCCTGGGAGCGGCTGAACTTCCCGGTGGTGTTGAAAAACACCGTTATCATCACTGTGTTCTCTGCATTGGGCTGCGTAGTGTTCTCGGGCATGACCGGTTACTGGATCGCCCGTCACCGCAATCCGTTTACCAAAGTTTGGAACGTATTGTTCTTGAGCGGCATGTGCGTTCCGTTCCAGTGCATCATGATCGTGTTCGCGAAAATGATCGGCATTTTGAACCTGGGCAACCATCTGTTTGGCGTTATCGTCAGCTTCTGGGCGCTGTCGCTGCCCATGTCCATGTTCCTTGTGTCGGGCGCCGTGAAAGCGGTGCCGCTGGAGATCGAAGAGGCGGCCATCATCGACGGTTGCGGCACGCTGGGCACGTTCTGGCGCGTGGTGTTCCCGCTGATCAAAGGCACCATCTTCACCGTGGCATCTCTGGAAGTGCTCACTTACTGGAATGACTACCTCATGACTCAGTTCATCCTGACCAAGGTAGAGTTCCGCACCCTGCAAATCGCCATGATGTCTCTGTTCAACGAGGCGTTCTTCTCCTGGGATACGGCGGTTGCGGCGGTCACTTTGTCCATCACCCCGTTGTTCATCTTCTTCGTGATCGCTCAAAAGCAAGTTCTGGATGGCGTCACGGCCGGCGCGGTGAAGGGCTGATATCGATTTTGCGCGGCCCTGCCGCGTAGGATAAAAAAGTGCATACCAAAAAAAGGAGGAAAAACGATGTTAAGAAAAATGATCGCATTGACCCTGTCCTTAGTGATGGCACTGAGCCTGGCT
>NZ_CAUWGY010000095.1:0-8253 GCF_963558415.1 uncultured Ruthenibacterium sp.
CTGGCCGATGGCGCACAAATCATGACGTTCTATCATAATACAGAGCTGGTGGATCATGGAATGCTCGTTGGAGAGCTTTTTTTAATGGCTCTGATCGTCTACCAAAGCATCAAACATCGAAAGTACCCGGTAATTTTGTTGTCTGTGGGGCAGACGGCTGTATTGCTTTGGTCTGAGTTCACTTCAGAAGTGTCTTCTGCTGCTCATATGCAAATTGACAGCATGACCATGTTGATGTGTATGATTGTGGCATTTGTGGGCGGTTTTATTTGCATTTATTCGGTAGGATATATGCAGGCATATCATCACCATCATACGGAGTTCCAGAACAGAAGCGGCTTTTTCTTTTCGGTGCTGTTCCTGTTTTTAGGAGCGATGTTTGGCCTTGTTTTGTCCGAAAATCTGGTTTGGATGTATTTCTTCTGGGAAATTACCAGCGTGATCTCTTTCCTTTTGATTGGATATACGCGCACAGAAGAAGCAATCCACAACAGTTTCCGCGCACTGTGGATGAACCTGTTGGGTGGCTTGGGCTTTGCGATCGCCATTGCAGTCGCGGCTGCTACGATTGGAAGCGTTCAGTTGGGAGAAGTAGTTGCAGCAAAGGCTGTAATCCCGGTAGCTTTGTTGGCTGTAGCAGGACTGACTAAGTCTGCCCAGCTTCCGTTTTCCTCTTGGCTCTTGGGGGCGATGGTGGCTCCCACACCGTCCAGCGCTCTATTGCACAGCGCTACGATGGTGAAGGCAGGTGTGTACCTTTTGATTCGCCTTGCACCGGCTTTGTGTGGTACTCTGACGGGAACCATGGTGTCTTTGATTGGCGGATTTACGTTTATTGCGGCCAGCATGATGGCCATTGCACAGAATGATGGAAAGAAAGTTTTGGCCTTTTCTACGGTCTCCAATTTGGGATTGATCGTGGCTTGCGCGGGCATCGGCGTAGAGGAGACCATCTGGGCGGCTGTTTTGTTGATGATTTTCCACTCGGTAAGCAAGTCCATGCTGTTCCAAGCGGTTGGCTCCGTGGAGAACAGCTTGGGTTCCCGGGATATTGAGGATATGCATGGCCTTTTGCTGCGGCTTCCTCGTCTTACTTATATTATGGGCATTGGCATTGCGGGCATGTATCTGGCGCCGTTTGGAATGCTGATTTCCAAATGGGTCGCTTTGAAGGCGTTTGTGGATGCGGGCAATTACTTGCTGGTCATCTTTTTGGCTTACGGTAGTGCCACTACGATGTTGTATTGGACCAAATGGCTTTCCAAGCTGGTTTCGTTGCATCATACCAGTATCGAAGTAAAGGACGTAACGAGAAAAGATCAGTATTTGTCCATGTACGTTCATGCAGTTAGTATGCTTTTGCTGTGCCTGTTGTTCCCGTTCTTGGCAACGTTTGTGGTCAACCCGATTATTTTGGAAATCTTCGGCGCTTCGCACGAAGTGCTTTCCATGAGTGTGCTTACTACGATGGCGGTCATGCTGGCGTCTGTCATTTTTGTGCCTGCGACGATGTTCCTTGTCACGCGTTCAGCACATCGGGATTATGTTCCCATCTATATGGGTGGAGCAAACAAAGGCGATAATACTTATTTCGTAAACAGCTATGGTGAACCGGAGCACTTATACCTGACAAACTGGTATTTGCGCTTTGAGTTTGGCCGGCGCCGGCTGATGCGACCTTCCGTTATTATATCTACGGGAATTTTGATCGTTATGCTCTGCCTGATTATTGGAGGTGCCGTGTAATGCAGGTTCTGTCGGTTGTTTTGTATTTGCTTTTGGCGCCGCTTGTAGGCGGCCTTTTAGAGGGGGCAGACCGTATTTTGACGGCCAGAATGCAAGGGCGTCAGGGGCCACCGTTGCTTCAGCCTTTTTATGATTTGTCCAAATTGTTTTCCAAACAGATGATTGCGGTCAACAATGTTCAGATGCTGTTGAATCTGAGTTATTTGGTTTTTCTGGCGGTGGCAGGAGCCATGTTGTTTGCAGGCGAGGACATTTTGATGTGTCTATTTATCCTTTCTACGGCAGATATGTTTTTGATTTTGGCCGCGTCCAGCGACTCCTCTCCTTTTTCAATGATGGGAGCGAGCCGTGAAATGATTCAGATGATGGCTTATGAGCCGCTGACGCTTTTGCTGGCGGTGGGATTCTATCTTGCAACAGGTTCGTTCCATGTAGGAGATATCATTCGCATGCCGTATAGTTCGGTTTTGGCAATGCCGGGCTTTTTGCTTGGATTCTTGTTTATCATGGCAATCAAGCTGCGTAAATCTCCCTTTGATTTGTCCACCAGCCACCACGCTCATCAAGAGATGGTAAAAGGCCTGACCACGGAAATGGCGGGACCTACGCTGGCAATCATGAGCATTGCTGAGTATTACGAAATGATTCTTTTGCTTGGCATAGTTGCATTGTTTTTTATTAATGAACATTGGTGGAGCTGGCCGTTGGCAATCGTTGCATGCCTTGTGGCCTATTTCCTTGAGATTCTGTGGGACAATGTGAGTGCGCGTGTTAAATGGAAAACACTTTTGAATAGTTGTTGGGTTGTCACATTGCTGACAGGCGGTCTCAATTTCTTGATTTTGATGTTGATTCGATAAGGAGGCAGACAGAACTATGGCAAAACTTGCAAAATCTCCCTGGCTGCTTCATTACGATGCAAGCAGTTGTAACGGCTGTGATATTGAGGTTCTTGCTTGTATGACACCGGTGTATGATATTGAACGTTTTGGTATCATCAACACAGGCGACCCCTTCCAAGCGGACATTTTGCTGATTACGGGCGGTGTGAACAGCCAGAGTGAAAGTGTTGTAAAGCAGATTTATCAGCAGATGCCCAATCCTAAAGTGGTTGTTGCAGTGGGAATTTGTGCCTGCACCGGCGGTGTATTTAAAGAGTGCTACAACATTAAAGGCGGCGTGGATACAGTGATTCCGGTGGATATTTATGTGCCGGGTTGTGCTGCCAGACCGCAGGCGATTATCGATGGTGTGGTAAAAGCCGTGGCGTTGTTGCAGGAAAAACGTGAAGCCTATGCGCTTCAAAAGAAAAATGGCGGCGCGTGAGGAGGAACGTTCCAATGGAATATATGAATACGATTGAGCCAATCACAATGGAGCAGTTTCTGCCTTCTGTGATTCGCTTTAAAATGGATGGCTGGCGAGTGGTACAGATTTGTGCTGCCCGCTTGCCGGAACAGTACGAGCTAAGTTATTCCTTTGCGAAGGAATACGATATGCGAACTTTGCGTCTAACAGTGAATCAGGATCAGCCGGTCTCCAGTATCACACAGGTTTATCCTTGTGCGTTTATTCAGGAGAACGAGGTAGCAGAACTGTTTGGCGTAAACATCGAAAGTATGGAAAACGATTATCAGCACAGGCTGTACCGAATTGATCAGGACATGCCGTTCAAGGAAAAGGGGTGAAAGGCAGTGGCAAAAAGAAGTATTGTTCCCTTTGGACCCCAACACCCGGTTCTTCCGGAACCGGTTCATCTGGACTTGGTACTGGAGGACGAGACCGTTGTAGAGGCTGTGCCTAGCATAGGATTTGTGCATCGTGGCCTTGAAAAACTGGTGGAGAAAAAAGATTTTAAAGAATACGTGTACATTGCTGAGCGCGTGTGTGGAATTTGCAGCTTTGGACACGGAATGGGTTACTGCCAGAGTGTGGAAAAAATCATGGGGGTGGAAACACCTCGCCGCGCGGAGTATCTGCGCACGATTTGGATGGAAATGAGCCGGATTCACAGTCATCTTCTCTGGTTGGGCCTGTTGGCGGATGCAATGGGATTTGAAAGTTTGTTTATGGAATCCTGGCGCCTTCGGGAAAAGATTTTGGATTTGTTTGACTTGACTACAGGCGGCCGTGTGATTTTTTCCGTCAACTGCATTGGTGGTGTCCTCAAGGACATGGACAATAGCATGCTTATGAAAATTGTGGAAGCCACAACTGAGATGGAAAAGGAAATTCGTCCCATAGCGGAGGCATTCTTGGGCGATTATACAGTGGGAACCCGTCTGCGCGGAATGGGTGTTTTAAAAAAGGAGCAAGCGGTACTTCTGGGAGCGGTGGGCCCCATGGGGCGTGCCAGCGGAATCGCCTACGATGCGCGTAAACTGGGATATGCGGCGTATAATGAATTGGAGTTCGAACCGATTACCTCTCAGGATGGGGATTCCTATGCCCGGTGTCAGGTTCGTATTCAGGAAATTTACCAGTCGTTTGCGCTTATTCGGCAGGCCGTCGGAAAAATTCCCAATGGTCCGATCAGCGTGCCGGTAAAGGGAAATCCGCAAGGCGAGCATTTTATGCGCATTGAGCAGCCTCGGGGCGAGGCCATTTATTATGTGAAGGCGAACGGAACAAAATTTTTGGATCGTTTCCGTCTGCGCACTCCCACAACCAGCAATATTCCGCCGATGTTGGAACTTTTGAAGGGATGCCAGCTTGCGGATGTGCCTCTGTTGATTTTGACCATTGATCCTTGTATCAGTTGTACGGAGAGGTGATAAGAGTATGGCAAGTTTGAGATTTCTTCCTTTCGCGCAGACTGTTCTGAAAAACTTGTTTTCAAAACCTGTCACTACGGCTTATCCTTTTGCACCGGCCCAATATCCGCAGCGAATGCGTGGACATGTCGAGATTAAAATAGAGGATTGCATCAGTTGCGGGTTATGCGTTCGAAATTGTCCGCCAGGGGCTTTGTCGGTTGACCGGAGCGCCGGTACTTGGACCATTCAGCGGTTTGACTGTGTGCAATGCGGAAATTGTGTGAACGTTTGCCCCAAAAAATGTTTGACGATGGCGCAGGGATATACACAACCGGGTCCTGAAAAACAAAGTGAAACGTTTACGCGTCCGGTGTCTTCTGAAAAGGCGACGAGTACGGGTGGTAAACCGGTCAACGATGCTACAAAATGTGTTTATTGTACTTTGTGCGCCAAAAAGTGCCCGCAGCAAGCAATTGCGGTGGATCGGGCTGCAAAAACGTGGACTCTCAATGCACAGGCCTGTGTTGGATGCGGGATTTGTGCTACAGTATGTCCCAAAAAATGTTTGAAATTAGAAAACTAAATAGAAAAATGTGAAAGGACCGTTCAAAGAACGGTCCTTTTTATTATGGAGAAGTCATGTAAGAATTTTGCAAGAATTTATTTTGAAAGGCGTAGGAAAAGCGAAAAAAAGGCGGCGTTTTGGTTTGATAGTATGAGACTGTCAAATTGAAATGCCGCCTTTGTGCGATGAAAGGAAGATATTTATGTCAAAAACCGTGGTTGCAGTTTTATTTGGAGGGTGTTCCACAGAATACGAAGTGTCTTTGCAGTCAGCGTATGCAGTACTTACGCATTTGGATGCGCGTCGGTATTCTGTTTTGACTGTGGGAATTACTCGCCAAGGAGAATGGCTTTATTACAATGGCGCCTTGGAGAAAATTCAGGATGGTACATGGTGCGAGGATCCTCTGTTCTGCAACTCTTGTGCACTCTCTCCGGATAAAGGAAAACGTGAATTGATTGTGTTCGGTGATCATCAGATGTGCTTCCCATTCGATGTTTTATTTCCTGTGCTGCATGGCAAAAACGGCGAGGATGGAACCGTACAAGGTTTGGCAGAGCTGGCGGGAATTCCTCTAGTGGGATGCGGGACATTGGCGAGTTCCTTGTGTATGGACAAAGCACGGGCGCACACTTTGGCGCGGGCGGTCGGAATAGAAGTTCCCATGGGAATGGTTTTCGAGCGGGAAGATGCTTTTTCCAAAATCGAGCAAGAGGCAGAAAAGATTGGCTGGCCATTGTTTGTCAAACCAGTGCGCGCGGGCTCATCGTTTGGAATTACGCGAGTTGAAGAAAAAAAGCAATTAAAACAGGCGGTGCAGAATGCATTTGAACACGATGACCAAATCTTGCTGGAACAGGCAGTGGATGGTTTTGAAGTGGGGTGCGCGGTGCTGGGAAATCACACGTTGACAGTGGGATTAGTGGATGAGATTGAATTGTCTGCAGGCTTTTTTGACTACGAAGAAAAATACACGTTAAAAAGCTCAAAGATCCATTGTCCGGCTCGCATTTCTGCTCAGGATGCCATCCGTGTGCAGGAAACCGCAAAAATACTTTACAGAACGATGGGTTGTAGAGGCTTTGCTCGGGTGGATTTGTTTTTTACTCCGGACAGAAGAATTGTTTTCAATGAAATCAACACCATTCCGGGATTTACTTCACACAGCCGATATCCCAATATGATGCGAGGAATCGGTCTGAATTTTGATGAACTGCTTGAGAAATTGGTGGATTTGGGGCTGGAAGAATGAAAACAATGGAACTGTTCCGCCATCAGATTTGGGATGGCACTTTGATTGTGGTGAATAGAACGCATCCGTATCGTTCGGTGGCCGGGGTGCAGCTTGCAGAGATAGGGGCAGGGATTAAGATGCAGAGTCGTGCGGCAGGAGCCTTGCTAGAATGTATTCGAAACGTAGGTGGACAGGGGAAAATTGTACCGGTATCCGGTTGGCGCAGCGCAAGACAACAAATGCAGATTTGGAACGATACACTTTGTCAGGAAGGAGAAATGTTTACCGAACGCTATGTGGCCAGACCCGGATGCAGTGAGCATCAGACAGGGTTGGCCATTGATTTAGGACAGGCTGCAGATGTCATCGATTTTATCCGGCCGGATTTTCCTTTCGACGGCGTGTGCGGTGCATTTCGCCGCAGAGCAACACGGTGGGGCTTTGTTCAGCGTTATCGAGCTGGGAAAGAAGAAATTACAGAGATTGCGGAAGAACCTTGGCATTTCCGTTATGTGGGCACACCCCACGCGCAAATTTTGGAGCACAATGACCTTTGTTTGGAAGAATATACAGAGTTTCTAAAAAGGGGGCCTGTTACATTTTCGCCGGATGAAAAAATTACTGCTCAAATTTTTTATGTGCCTTGTATGGGAGAACGTACGGTATGCACAGTTCCAGATGGGTGCGTCCAGATTTCGGGAGACAACTGTGATGGGTTTATTGTGACGGTTTGGAGGTAATCACATGAGGAAAAAGTCCATTTCAGCTCTTGATGATTTCCGCCTGATCGCTGCTGTTCTTGTAATCGCCATTCATACTTCGCCTCTGGCCAGCGTCAGTGCCATAGGCGACTTCTGGTTAACACGTGTTTTGGCTCGAATAGCAGTTCCTTTCTTTTTCATGGTCACGGGAAAGTTTCTGAAAAGGAACAATGTCCATTTTTTGCGCAAGATATTGCTGCTTTATGCAGTGTCGGTCTTTCTATATTTTCCACTGAATCTGTATGCGGGCAATTGGTCAATAGGCGGCTTTTTGCAGGATCTTTTGTTTAGAGGAACGTTCTACCATCTTTGGTATTTTCCGGCGATAGTATTGGGCGTATTGATTGTATGGGCTCTCGGGCATCTGGAAAGAAAGATGGCATTTGTTATTGCGAGTATCCTTTACCTGATCGGTTTGGGGGGAGATAGCTATTACGGATTGATTCAACAAGTTCCATTTTTGAAAGCCTTTTATGAAGGGGTGTTTTCCGTATTCGGATATAGCAGAAATGGATTGTTTTTTGCACCGCTGTTTCTTTTGTTAGGAACGGTACGCATTCCCTTGGGTGGCAAAAAATGCTTTTGGGGCTTCACAGTTACGCTTGCCGCCATGAGTGCGGAAGCTTTGTGGTTGCATAAAATGGGAGTGCAACGTCACGACAGTATGTATCTATTCCTTCCACTGTGTGCGGTGTTTTTATTCAGTGGATTGCTGGCATACAATGGCGCATCGTCCCAAAAGGCCCGTAAAGTTTCCATGTTTGTTTATATACTGCATCCATGGTGCATTGTTGTAGTGCGCGGAATAGCAAAAATTTGCGGACAGCAGGCTTTTTTAGTCGAGAACAGTTTGCTTCACTTTGGGGCGGTTGTTTTTGTAAGTTTTACAGGCGCATGGCTCCTTATGCGTTTGCGGCCTATACCACAGCCGCAAAATATACGTGCGTGGAGAGAAATCAACTGCACCGCACTAGTGCAGAATGTACACGTATTACAAACACAAGCACATACTCCCGTCATGGCGGTGGTGAAGGCGGACGGATACGGACATGGTGCATCCCTTGTGGCACATGTTCTTCAGCGGGCTGGGGTGCGCGGATGGTCCGTGGCCAGTTTGTCGGAAGGAATTGCCTTGCGCCGATCCGGAATTCGCGGGCGTATTCTTATTTTGGGATATACGCATCCATCCCA